>JBQCGE010000035.1:0-12625 GCA_051955955.1 Verrucomicrobiota bacterium | reverse complement strand
GAGCGGATGCGGCGGGTGGCTTCGTAACCGTCCATTTCGGGCATTTGGCAATCCATCAGGATGAGGTCGAAATCGCCAGTGGCGAGGCGATCAATGGCTTCGCGACCGTTGGAAACCACTTCGGCATCACACCCGATTTTTTGGAGCTGGCGCAGAGCAACTTTTTGATTCACGAGGTTATCTTCCGCGAGCAGGACGCGGAGGGATGTTTTGCGCGGGACAGGAGGTGCCAATTTGATTTCGGCTTTGGTATCCCCGATTGCTCGCGAGGAGGTTTCGATTGGACTGGGTTGGATAATTTGAGCAACCCCTTCTTCGAGCAATTTAAGGAATTGAGTGTGTTTGAGAGGCTTTGCGCCATGGACTTCAACGTGTGGCGGCAAGGCTTCGGCACTGTAACGCTGGTAGCGCGGGGTGAGGATGTAAATGAGCGTGGTTGCGCCGAATTTTTCACGGATGGAGCGGGCGAGCGAGATGGAGTTGTTTTTGTCGAGATCAATGAGGATGAGATCGAATTTAGAGTGTGTGGAGGCGGCGAGGGCCAGGGCATCAAAGGCAGCGGTCTGATTTGGAGCGAGTTGATGCTCGATGTTCCACTCCAGGAGCATGTGCTGGATGGCGTCGCGCGTGGCGTTCTGGGGCGAGACGAGGAGGATGCGCGATGCGGTGAGTTTTTGAGAGACGAGGGGACGACGGATTTCCTGGTTTGGTTGTTTCCGGAGTTGAATTGTGAAATGGAAATTGGAGCCTTTGCCGGGTTCGCTTTTCACACTGATGTTGCCATTCATCAGTTCGACGAGGCGTTTGCAGATCGCGAGGCCGAGGCCGGTACCGCCGTATTTGCGAGTGGTCGAATTATCAGCTTGTTCAAATGGGAGGAAGAGGCGGCGCTCGGTGCCGGGCGCGAGGCCAATGCCGGTATCGCGAACTGAAAATTCAAGATGAACATCGCTGGTGGTCTGCGACAGGGTGCGAATGGAGAGGCTGACCTCTCCTTCGTGAGTGAATTTGACTGCATTGGAGAGCAGGTTGAGGAGCACCTGGCGAAGACGTCCGGAATCGCCAAGCAGGAGAGCCGGAGTGGCGGGCTGAAGGCGGAAATTCAGGTCGAGGCCCTTGGAGTGGGCTTTTTCGGCGACGACATCGAGAGTGCATTCAACCAACTCGTTGAGATCGAAAGGCGATTCTTCCAGCGTGATTTTGCCTGCTTCGATTTTTGAAAAATCGAGAATGTCATTGATGATGGCAAGCAGGGCTTCGCCGCTGCTGGAAACTGTTTCGGCCAGTTCGCGTTGTTCACGCGAGAGTTTTGAATCGAGAAGGAGGCTGGCCATGCCGAGAATGCCGTTCATCGGAGTGCGTATTTCATGGCTCATAGTGGCGAGGAACTGGCTTTTGGCGTTGCTCGCGGCCTCGGCGATTTCACGGGCTTCCTCGGCATCCTTGCGAGCGCGGTGGGCATCGAGTTCTGCGTTCTTACGTTCGACGATTTCGGCCTGGAGAGATTTGGTTTGGCGGTCAACGCGGCGGCGGAGAGAGCGAATCCATGCACCGGCGAGAAGCAGTGAGGTGAGGAGACTCAGGACGAGAGTAATTGTGTGTTGAACGGTCCACCATGAGGGCCGTTCGAGGATGCGGATGTTGTTTTTGGAAGGGATGAGCAGCTCAAAATTATCGAACAACCCTTCGTTGGTTTTGGCACCCACTTTGCCGGCGTAGACTCCGGTGAGTTCGAGCGTGCTGCCGATGGGAATGTGGTTGAGCGCGGTACTAGGAAAGCGAGCGAGAGCGAGAAAGGTGCGCGGGCCAGCCTGAACTTCGAGGAGTTGATCGAAGCGGGAAGAGCGCATACTGACGAGTTTGCAAACGATGGTGACAAGGGTGGAATCGTTGTCGGTATTGAGCAGTTCCGGGCCGGTGATGCGTCTTGGCTTCGGGAGTGGGGCGGCTCCGAGCTTGTGGACTGAGGCATCGCGGAGCATGGGGTAACCGGTGGAGGCGCGAGGATAACCGACCACTTCGAGGAGGTCGCCTGGGGTGAGCCGAGGGATACTTTTTGGGATAAAACGAAGGCCGTTCGTCCCATCCATCATGAAATATTCGCCATCCCGGATATGGAGCAGTTGGCCGATCACTTTGACCCTTTGGAACTCGTTCGCCTGGGCGTCGAAGAGCAGCAGGTCACCTGGATGTTTTACAGGCACATTAAAAACTTCAGTGGCGGGTTCCTCTTCAATGCTAAAAACGGGATTATGGAGAGTTACTTCTCCGCTGATCACACGGCGCGTGAATGGATTCCATGAAGCCGAAAGAGGCCCACGAATCCGGACGAGCGCGTTTTCGAATCGTTCGAGGTTGTCCGGGATATCTCCATCGAGAATCAAACGGATACGCCCACCGCGCATGAGAAGGGTCACGCCATCTTCATCCACGGAGGTAACCACTCCGCGAAGTTCGACATATTGCATGTCCATGCTGCCGTTCATCAATTCGTCGTAAGTCGGGCGAGCAGGCTCGGGGAGGAGGGCGGAACCGAGCCGAGTAATGCGATTGGCCTGGAGATATGGAGCAAAGCCGCCCGGGTCGGTTGTTCCTTCGACTTCGAGATAGTCGCCAATTTCGACGGGCTCAGAGCCGATAGAGAGATTGGGAACAAAAATGCCACGCGTTGAATCCTGAATGACACCGTTAAGCGAATCCGGCCAATAACTGGTGACCACTCCGCGTACTTTAACGGGATAACCGCGCTCAGCTTCGCTGCGGGTCAAGGCCTGGACCTGTTCGATGGCGGTGAGGACGGGGAGTTGCTCGCCAAGGTCATCATCCTCAACTGGAGTTTGCTTCAGGACTGGAATGATGATTGATCGTTTCGGGCCATCGCTCTGGACGAGCCCGATGATTTCAGAGGGGCCGACAAGAGTGGTGGGTTTAAGGCCTTCGACCTGGACTTTGCCTGAGGCATCATCGAGAACGAAGCCAGAAACCTCCGAGTGAGTGAGGTGTCCCTTGAGGTGGACGGGTTCGCCGTTGGTGGAGAGAGAAAGAATGTCGCGCACGGCTGTGACGGGATAACGCTCCCATTGCTGCGGGGCGAGTTGGAGGACTTCCAATTGAGCGACTGCTGGAAGGATGATTCCGCCCGCGATGCGCTGGCGATCGTTAGCGTAAGTTGGGAGGCAAATACCGGTGGCGCGAATGCGGGCATTGTTCAGATATTGGGGCAGCTTGATGGATGGGCCGCCGAGGTAAACGCGAATGCGATCCGCTTCGGAATTGAGGTAGATCGTGTTGCCCGAACCGGCTTCGCCGAGAAAAGTGATCACGCCTTCGGTGCGGCTCCAGCGGAATTCTTCGCGTTTGAGGAGAACCTGCCCGAGGCTGAAATCGCGGACTGGAATGAGATTGGTCGAGCCGAGGAGAGCCATCTTGAACTCGGGAGTGCCGAGGAAGAGTTGGCTGCCATCATCGGACTCAGTGAAAAAGGTGTAAAGGCCGGGAGTCTGGATTCGAATATAACCTTCAAACTGTGCAGCAACATTCTCCTGGCGAGTGGTGACGCCGATGTCGAAATTGGAGGCAATCCCGGTTTTAGCGGGTGTCGCGCGTCGGAAATCGGGCATGCGCTCGTGGTCCCATACGCCTTCATAAGCACGGAAATTCAAGCCGGGTAGGAGCGGTGAATTGGTATTGGCGTCGGCACGATGAAAAAGGATGGATGATGGAATCGCTTCGCGAGTAATGCCGGGGCCTTCCCAATCGACATTCAATTCACCTGAGACGAGGCGATTAAACCAATGGACAGAGATGGGGTAATCGCCGGGAGCGAGAAAAGTGCTGCCGGCTTTCAGTTCGAGCGAATGCAATCCATCGTTATTGACGAGAGGGACGGGTTGCAGGCGAATGGTGCCGTTTTGCTTTTGGATGAGAGCATCTGCCTGAAGAGCGAGGATCCGTCCGGGAGTGCAGTCTGGAATGCTGGAATCCAACTGGATGAGGGCGGCTCCGGAAACATCTTCGATGACAACGAGGTTGGAGGCGGGGTCAATCCAACGCACCTGGGCTTTCAGATCGAGGCGATAAGGGGCTTGTGGCACTTTGCGGGCAGTGCGATGAAGGTCGGAAACTTTGGAAAGAATTTCCATGAAATCGACCGCGCTGCCACTGGCGACGTCGTATTCCCATTGAATCCAGGAGGAACGTGTACTGGGATGATCGAGGGCAAAATCGAGCCATTTGCTTTCCGGGTTTGAATCGAAGGCGTGGCGGCGGGTTTCGACTGGAGCGTTATCGCCCTCGACCGTGATCACATCGCCGCGATTGGGAGTGAGATCGGCGAGTTGGCCGTCGAGAAAACCTTTAACTCTGATTTCACCGATTTGCATGGAATTTGCGGTGAGGGGATCAGCGACCGAGTCGATTTCAAGGCGGAAACAAGAATAAGGAGGGTGATGCTTGACGTTATAGCCTTTGGTTTCGAGGCGCTTGGAGAAAAATTCGTTGGTTCGGGCATCGAGA
The DNA here is from genome assembly GCA_051955955.1 of Verrucomicrobiota bacterium. GTDB lineage: Bacteria > Verrucomicrobiota > Verrucomicrobiia > Limisphaerales > SXQI01 > DASVNK01. Next base: position 8,110 of record JBQCGE010000035.1, on the reverse strand, counting down.
GTGACCCACGTTTTGCCGCCATCGGGAGAACCGAGCAGGCGCCACGATTTGGGATCGCGCTGAGGGTAATCGTTGGCACTGGTGAGGTAATATTCAGTGATGACGCGAGATTTGGGAGGGGCGGCGAAAAGCGGCTGGATGGAGGGGAGGGAACCCACCATCAGGAGTAAGGCGATAAATTTGGACCAGTTCACTAATACTCTGTTCAAAAGCGAGTTGCAGCGCAATTGAACGATCATTCCATGTCGATTCCATGCCGAATGGCACTGATGGGAAGTTCATCGGTAAGAATGACCGGAACTTAAGAAGGGGATGGGGAGGGTGGTGAAAATGAGGTTTGGATAGAGGTTTTGGGGCATGAAAGTGCTTGTTTAAGGCGGATTTTTTGCAAAAGATGACCGGTACTGCCCGCCGCGCCGGAAATTGAGATTCGCCATGGACGGAAGCGGCCTGGCAGGCGAACCGGACTGAGAGTTTGGTTCGTATTCGCTCATTCTATGTGAATAAGAGCAATCCCATGCGACTCTATACATTCGATATGCAGAAAGTGTACCGCTTTGGTCTGGTTCTCCTTGCCTGTTGCCCATTGGTTTATGGGCAAGGGACCGAAAGCACCAATAGCCCGACAAATAAACCGGCGGAAACAGCGACGAAAGGTGGAAATAGCCCCGAAAAGAGCCCAGCTGCGAGCACGGATCGGAATATTCGTTTTCAATTCGATGGAATTCCGTACATGGACATGGTGGAGCGGTTCGCGCAGATGTCGAGCAAACCGCTGCTGGCAGAAACCAATGTTCAGGGAACGGTGACGTTTAATGACCCGAGGCCATATACGTATGACGAGGCATTTGAGACGTTAAACACCATACTCTCGATGAAGAACGTGATGCTGGTGGATTCGGGGCGGTATTTACAGTTGGTGCCGTACAAGGATTTGCCGCAGATGCCGCTAAAGATTTTCCGTGGGCTGGACAAGACGGGTGATGTTCGTCCGGGGGAAGTGGTGACGGTTCTGCTTGAGCTAAAGAATTTAGATGCGGGGGAAACGGCAAAGGCGACTTCCTCAATGTTGAGCAGCGCGGGATCGATTGCGCCGCTCTCACGCGGGAAAGGACTGATCATCACGGATCGGCTGGAGAATATCCGGCGGATCAAGCAACTGCTGGCAGAGCTCGACACGAGTTCGCCGGTGCAGCGGCAGATGCGGACTTACACGCTGGTGCATGCCTCCGGGGCGGTCGTGGCCGATTTGATCAACAAAACATTCGGGGCATCGACTGCGCCGAAGAAGACGATTTGGAATGAAGCGAAGAAATCGTTCGATACCTTGCCGCCTGACCCGGAGGATTATGTAACGGCGGTTTATGATGATGCTTCCAGAACGTTGCTCTTGTTTGGGCCCGCTGAGCGGATCCAAATGGCGGAGGAATTGATCCAGAAATTCGAGAACAAAGGCGGGCGCGCTGGCGAAGTTAAGATTTTTTATCCGAAAGCAACGAAAGCGGAGGACCTTGCGCGCATGATTCGCCAGGCGATCCCTGGGGTTGCCGCGGAAAATGAAAGCGGGAGCGCGGCAGCGACGAAGGCGCGGGTGATTGTGGACCATGCTTCGAATCGTTTGATTGTGGCCGCACCAATCGCGGGGCAGTTGGAATCGATTGAGAATTTGATCAACCGGGTGGAGCGAAGCAGCGGAGGTGAGGATATTGCGGGCGAAATTCCGAGCGAGAATGTGCAAATCACCAAGGTGCTGCGGTTGCAGGTATCCGATCCGCAGACCGCATTTCGCGTGGTGACGAATGCATTCGCGCGGCGGTTGCCGAACGGGGAGACGGTTTCGTCGATCAAGGCAAATCTGGATCCGCAGACCAAGACCATTGTGGTGACCGGTTCGCCTGGAGATGTGCAACATGCATTGGGAATTATTGACCAGATGGAAAACATCAGCCCGGCAAACGGGCCGCAGGAGACGGCGTTTATTGATTTCCCAAGCGTGGCCGAAATGAAGCGGGTGCAACCGTTGTTGCAGCAACTTTATGTGAGCCAGGTTTCGGATGGAACGCCAGGAGGGATGGCGAACGCGAAGTTCATTCCGGACACGGAATCGAAGCGGTTGATCGTGAGCGGGAGCAAGGAGCACTTGAAGGTGATCCAAAAAATCGCGGAGGAACTGAGGTCGCCAACGATTGCAAATCAGCCTCGGGAATTTCGGGCAGTCGGTTTGAAGAGTGTGAAAGTGGACCAGGTGTTCAAGACGATCAGCGACCTCGTGGATGAACGGATGAGCGATGATTTGTACAAGGACATTCCGAAGCCGTTGTTGATCGCGGATGCGCGGAACAATCGATTGTTGATCACGGCGAATGGGGAGCAGTTGAAGGAGATCGAGAAGATTATCAATGCGGTGGATATCGCGCCGAAACATTCGGACCGGCAGATCGAAAATGTGACGCTGCAATCGTTGAGCGCGGCGCAGGTGCTGACCTCGTTGAACCAATTGATGCGCCCGCTGGTGGAATTGCGGACGGACCCGGCGAGCAGGCCGGAAGTGATTCCGGATGCGACCGGGAAAGGACTGATTATTTCGGCGGCTCCGGAAGATTTAGAGAAGATCAAAGAGATGATCTCGCGAATAGAGGGAACTCGGACCGATGGGGCGGAGCGGCAATTCAAGACAGTAAAATTATATAATCGCAACCCGACGGAGGTGGCGACGCTGGCGGAGCAGCTTTATCGCGAGCAGTTGAAGGGGCAGCCGGAACCTGCAGGAGGGCCTGTAAGTTTTGTTCCGGAAACGAAGGGGAACCGGGTGATCGTGATTGGGTCGGAAGCGGAGGTTACGAAGGCTGAGAATATCATTCGCCAGATTGACCCGGCATTGACCCGGACGGCGCAGGATGAAACGCGAGTGATCCGGTTGAGGAATGCGCAGGCGCAGGATTTGGCTGGCCTGGTGGAGAAAAGCCTGAACCTGGATGAGCAGAAGGTAAAGCTCCTGGTGGATGCGCGGAGCAATAGTCTGGTGGTGAGCGGCAGCGCGAGCGGGGTTGAGGCCGCGGCGCAGATGATCGAGCAGTTGGATACTTTGCCGAACACCGAACCGAAACAAGTGCGCATGATCGAGCTGAAGTCGGCGGATGCGCGGACGGTGGTTCCGTTGTTGACTGACCTGTTGGCAGACGTGATGCGGAATGTGCGCGGGTCGAATTACACACTGCAAACGCGAATTGTGGCGGACACGAATGCGAATCGTGTGATTGTGACCGGGACGGCGGATGAGTTGGAGCAGGTGAAGAGCCTTGTGGAGCGGCTGGATTCAACGCCGCAACAGACGGAGGGGACGCGGGTGTTCCAACTGCACTCGTCAGACGCCACGGAAATGGCGAAAGTGGTTTCCGAATCGATGATTACTTACGGCCCGGGAAGGCAGCAGATTCATCGGGTGACGGTCGCGCCGGATGTGAAGTCGAACAGTTTGGTGGTGTCGGGATCGCGGACCGATTTGCAGGATGTGCAGTTGATCATTGAGAAACTGGACGGGAGCGGCGGAGAGCGGGCGACCCGACAAGTGAAGGTGATCGAATTGCAAACGGAAGAGCCCTCGAAAGTGATTGCGGTGGCGCAGCAGGTTTGGAATGCGCAATCGGTCGGTGGGAGCCGGTTGGATGACGTATCACTGACGCTGGATCCGTCCGGGAAAAAAGTGATCGTGGTTGCGCCGTCGAACTTGATGGCTCAAGTGGAGCAGGTCATTACCGGATTAGATGAGAAGCCGGATGGGACAGCGCGTTCGCTGCAAGTGGTGGAATTGAAAAAACGTCCTGCGAACACCGTGCTGCCGCTGGTGACGCGTTTGTACCAGGAGGAATCGAAAGGTAAAAAGACAAAGCCAGCGACGATCATTCCCGAAGCGAGCGGAAGGCGGTTGCTGGTTTATGGGTCTGAGGAAGAGGCTGGGATTATCCGGGGCATTGTGGAGAAAGTAGAGAGTGGGGCGGAAGGGAACGACCGCGAGACGCGGATGTTTGAAGTCGGACAGCCGGATGATGTGGGACGTTTGCTGCCTTTGGTTCAGCAACTTTACCAGGAACAGATGAAGGATAGCTCGGAGCCGGCGGATGCGCAGATTTTGCCGGATGAACGAGCGGGTCGATTAATTGTGACGGCGCGGACGAATCAACTTACGCGGATTGAACAAATTATTACCAAACTTTCGGCAGGCAAGCTGGAGCCAAAAGGGCGGGAGACGCGGGTTTACAATTTGAACAGCACGACGGCCGAAGATTTGGTGACGATGGTGCGTTCGGTTTACCAGCAGGAAATTAAAAAACGGCCGGACATCATTTCACCGCAGGCCTTGATTTTGCCTGACCCCCTTTCGAATCGGCTGATTGTTTCGGGAGCGGTGGATGAACTTGAGATCATTGATGGCATCATCAGCAAGCTGGACCAGGTGACGACTCAGTCGGGCAACACCCGGACGTTCGAGTTGAAAAACGCGCAGGCGGAGCAGGTGGCTTCGCTGCTTTCGACAACGCTGGTTCGCTGGAGCCCAGGGAGCGGGCGGAGTTATCCGCGGGTGACGGTGGGGATTGATGGCAATAATAACACGCTGATTGTGAGCGGCCAGCCGGCGGACCTCGCGGCGGCGAGTGTGATCATCGAAAAACTCGATGCGAATGCGGAAGGGACGAACAAGCAGCTTCGGATATTTTCGATCAGCGGCGGAAACACGGCGGATTTCGCGAGCCGGTTGAAGCAGCTTTACAACGAGCAGATTAAATCGAAGCCGGACAATGGCCCGGCGGATGCGTTGATCCTGGCAGATGAACCGACCGATCGATTGATTGTGACCGCGAGCGAGAAGCAGTTCCCAATTATCGAAAAACTTGTGACTGAGTTGGACAAGGTGGCGGCGGACAGCGCGCGCGAATTGCGAATTTTCACACTGACGAACAATCCTGCTTCGGCGGTGAGCCCGGTGTTGCACCAGGTTTTTTCGAAGAACATGGGGGCGACGCAATTAGGGCAGCGCCTGGTGGTAACCCCTGGGATTGAGCACAACACGCTGGTTGCTGAAGCGCCCAAAACGATCCTGGACCGTGTGGCGGAGCTGATTCAAAAACTCGACGTGGCATCGGTAACGAGCACTGGACGTGAGACAAAAATCTTGAGCATTGGGTCAGTGGAGGAATTAACGCGTCTTTCACCCCTGGTTCAGCAGCTTTATCGCGAGCAGTTGCGCGGGAAAGAAGTTACTGATCCAGCAGATGCCGTTTTTATTCCGGACGCGGCGACGGGTCGGTTGATTGTGACGGCGCGGACGAATCAGTTGGAGCGGATTGAAGGGATTTTGAAGAACCTGACTGAGAGCGCGCCTGTGGCGGTGACAGACCAGGAGACACGGATATATAACCTGACATCCTCGACGGCATCAGATTTGGCGGAAACGGTAAATACGTTATATGGGCAGGAGATCAAAAAGAACCCGGCGTTGGCCATTTCCAAGGCGCTGATTTTGCCGGACCAGATTGCGAACCGGTTGGTGGTGTCGGGCACGACGAATCAACTGGCGTCGATCGAGCAGATCATCAAACAACTCGACCAGGTGAGTCCGCAGACGGGTGGGACGCGGGTTTTCAAATTGAAATCGGCAGATGCGGGCCAGGTGGCGTCGATTTTATCGAGTGCGTTGGTGCGGCATGAGCGAAATAATTTGAGAAGCATTCCGAGAGTGAGCGTTGGGACGGATACCAACAGCAACAGCCTTGTGGTGAGCGGTGAACCTACGGACCTGAACGCGGCGGCCGTGATTGTGGAGCAGTTGGACCAGGGGACTAAAAGAGGCGAACGGCAGTTACGAGTGATGGCATTGAAGTCAGGACGTGCGGTTGAACTGGCGACGAAGGTGCAGGCGCTCTATCAGGACCAGATGAAAAACACACCGGGAAGCGGGCCGGCAGATGCGTTGATCCTTGGGGATGCGACTTCGGACCGGTTGATCATCAATGCGTCGGAGCCGCAGATCGAAATCATCCAGAAGATCGTTTCGCAATTGGATGAATTGAATAGCGGGGAGGAGCGGCAGCTTGCGGTGCGACCGTTGAAGAAAACTTCGGCAACGAGCATGGCAGCGCTGGTGCAGCAGTTTTTCCGGAAAAATATCATGAGCAAAGACCCGGCGCAGCATCTCGATGTGACGGCCGCACCGGATGACCGAAGCTTGATCCTGGAAGGAAACGAGGAGGTATTGAACAAGGTGGATCAATTTGCGGAGACGCTGGACAGCCGTCCTGAGCAGCAGGCGATCCAGGTGCGTTCGTATCAAATCAGCGAAGCGCATGCGGCGGACCTTGCGCCGACACTGGCCCGACTCTTTGCGGAGAAGAATCCGGGAGAGCAGGGGTTGGAACCGCATTTCGAAGCAGACCCGACATCGAATTTATTATTTGTGGCTGCGGCGGCAGATCAGTTTGAGGCAATCAACAAACTGATCGAAGAAGTGAAAGCGAGCGCGCAGATTGCGAATGAAATCCGGACCTTCAAGTTGGAGCACACGGATGCAGAGCAGTTGGTGCCGGTGCTTTCGGCGATGTTGAAAGCGGAGGAGCCGAGCAACCAGGGATATCAATTTCGGCGGCGGCAGTTTCGGCCGAGCACGGATTTAAACAGCGTGAATGTGGCGGCAGCACCAGCGGTGAATGCGGTGGTGGTGCAAGGCCCGCCCGCTGCGTTGAAATCAGCGGAGCAAATTATTAAGAGCCTGGACCATATTGAAGAGGGGTCCAAGAAGGTGATCCAGACGGTTCGATTGAACAAGGCGAGCCCGGAGACGGTGGCGGATGCGGTGAACAAAGCGATGGCTTCGCGTTCGCCCGCTGGAAATGCGAACCGCGCGACGGTGACACCGGTTTTTGGGTCGAATTCACTTCTGATCGATGGCCCGGCGGAGTCGGTGCAGGATGTGATGAAGATCATCCAGGATTTGGACCAGGAGAGCAGCGGTGGCGATATCGAGATTCGCGTTTACAAGCTGGAGCATGGCAAGGCGAAGGAACTTTCGCAGCTGTTGAACCAGATGTTGCAAAGTGTGCTGCGGGAAAACGCGCGATTTCGGCGGGGTGAAGATGGAGGAGGAGGACGGAATGGGCGGCGAACAGTGGTGACGATTACGCCGGATGACCGGACGAATAGTTTATTGGTTTCGGCGCACCCGGAGCAGTTCAAGACGATTGAGCAACTATTGATGACGCTGGATCAGAATTCGGCAAAGACGGACAAGAGTGTTCGCTTCGTTTTGCTGAAGAACGCGCGGGCGATGACGGTGAGCGATCGGTTGAACCTGATGTTTGAGGATCGGCCGCGGCAAGAAAGACCAGTGATTGAATCGGATAGCTTTGCAAACTCGGTGACGATTATTGGTTCAAAGGCGGATATTGCCGAGGCGGAGAGCGTGATTTCGGAGTTGGACCGGGTGTCGAAGGAGGATTCAATCCAGGTACGTTTGTTGGTGGTAGAGAACCTTCCGGCCTCGCAAATGGCGAAGATGTTAAAGAGCCTCTATTCGCAAATGAGCGACACGGAAATCCAGGTGGTGGACCGGTTGGTGCCGAGCGCGAAAGGGAGCACGAACCAGCCGGCGGTCGAGGCGGGAACAACGAATAAAACAATGGTGACGATTGCGGTGGACCCGACTGCCAATGCGCTTTTGCTCAGCGGCCCTTCAAACGAACTGGATGCGATCAACCGCCTCGTGGACGAGCTCACCTGGTCAACGCTCGGGAATGACGCGGAGTTTCGTCAGTTTGTTTTAAAGGAAGCTGATCCCGTGGCGGTGGCGAAAACTTTGAGCGAACTGTTCAAGCCGGAGCCTATTCAAGTGCAGCGGCCCGGGAATGGGCAACCGCAAGTGGTGCAACCGGCGGCGCGGATGACGATTGTGGCTGAGCCACGAACGCGGAGCATTATTGTGCGCGCAAAGGCGACGGATTACATCCTGCTGGAAACATTGTTGCAGCAACTGGACCAGAAGAGTGTGACGGCGCAGCTCGCCTTCCGATTAGTGCCTCTCGAACATGCTGAACCGACGAAAATCCTCCCGTTCGTAAAC
>JBQCGE010000034.1:0-5919 GCA_051955955.1 Verrucomicrobiota bacterium | reverse complement strand
GCTTAGTTCACGCGATGGAATGGAACATTCAAGCGCGGGCGCATGCCTGCCAATCCTGCAAAAAAGAATTTGCCGATAAGGAAACGTTTCACACGTTGCTGTTCGATGGAAAGGCGGGATACGAGCGCCTCGATGTTTGCCAGGACTGCTGGAACCAGCAATACAGCCAGGGCGCGAATGAACGGAAAGGGTTCGTTTCATACTGGCAGACGGTTTATACCGTGCCGCCCGCAGCCCCGCCGGAACCGATCCAAAAGGAAAATGCGGAAGGTCTGCTCAGGAAATTAATGGAGTTGAATGACCCCTCCTATGGACCAGCCTTATATATTCTGGCTGCCATGCTCGAGCGCAAACGCACCATCAAGGTCAAAACCCAGCTTTCCAAAGATGGGCAGCGAGTCTTTATCTATGAGCACCCCCGCTCGGGCGATCTCTTTCAAATTGCGGATCCGAACCTGCAATTGCATCAGCTTGAAGGAGTCCAGCACCAGGTGTTGCATTTGTTGCAACATGGCCTTCCGGGCGAAGCAGCTCCTGCGCAGGCCGAGAGTCCTGCCGCGCCTGCTGAAGAAGCTTCTCACACCGAACCGGCTTCAGACGGATCAACCGCCGAAACCACCGGCAATGTGGTCACTGCCTGATTGAAAACCGCTTCGCCAAACCTGACCGAATTTCAACGAAAACTGGGTTACACCTTCAAGGATCTCACCTTGCTCAAGATGGCATTGACCCATCCCTCCGTTGCTCATGAGCAGGGGCCCGGGGTGAATGTGCCGCATAACCAACGCCTTGAGTTTCTTGGCGATGCCGTCCTTCAACTCGTTCTGACTCGCGAGTTGTACATGAAATTTCCCGGTTACGGTGAAGGCCCACTCACCAAGGCCCGCGCGCAATTGGTGAACCGTAAGATGTTGGCAGAACATGCGAAAACATTGGGAATTGGGCCGCATCTCACTTTAAGCCGGGGGGAGGAGTTGAGCGGCGGTCGGGAACGCCAATCGTCCCTTGCGGACGCATATGAAGCAGTTATGGGCGCAGTTTTCCTGGATAGCAGCTACGAAGTTTCGCGTGACCTGATCCTGCGCGAGTTTGCGGACGTATTTACCGGGCTTCGCGTTTTGCCGACCATTGAAAATCCTAAGGGCGAGCTTCAGGAACTATTGCAGGAACTGACGAACGAAGCACCCACTTACCGCCTTGAAGGCACTACCGGGCCGGATCATAACCGCGTTTTCGAATGCTCCGTTCACCATCGGGGGGCCGAACTGGGACGCGGCACTGGCAAAAATAAGAAGGAGGCGGAAAGCGCTGCCGCAATGGTGGCACTGGAACGCCTTCGCGAGAAGGTCATCGCCTGATTCACATCTTCTTGCGCAATGTCCTTCCAATTTCGAGAGGCGAAGACTTGCGAGTTTGATCTTCTCGCGCTCGGGGAATGCATGGTGCGCCTTTCTCCCCCCGGCCATGGACGGCTTGAATTTGCAAGACAGCTCGACGTGGATGTAGGCGGTGGCGAGTATAACGTGGCGTATGCCGCATCACGCCTTGGTCTCCGCAGCGGATTTCTCTCCAAACTGACGGATAACCCCATCGCCCGGATCATCCTGAACCATGCCCGTTCCGCCTCAGTCGATGTGAGCGGGGTGGTTATGGAGAAGTATGATGGGATCGGGCGCGAAAATCGCGTCGGGCTCAATTTCACCGAAGTCGGCACCGGCATTCGCCCCAGTGTGACGATATATGACCGGGGCCATTCATCCACCAGCAAAATGGAACCGGGCGATATCAATTGGCGCGCTTTTTTCGAAACGCGCGGCGCTCGGTGGTTCCATACGGGGGGCATATTCACGGCGCTTTCCCGCAGCACTGCCGAAACTGTAAAAACTGCTCTCAAGATCGCGAATGATTGCGGCGTCGTTACCAGTTATGACCTGAACTTTCGCGGCAAACTTTGGAGCAGCCAAAAAGCTATCGAAACAACACGCAATTTAATTCCGCACATTCAGGTGTTGATTGGGAATGAAGAGGATTTCCAAAAAGTGCTCGGCTTCGAAGTTGAAGGAGCCAACTCAGCCTATCGCGACCTGCCGGTGGAAGGATACAAACGAATGGTGGAACGCGTGGCGAAGGCTCATCCACATTTAAAGGTGATCGGCACCACCTTGCGCGAGGTGCAGAGTGGGTTGCTAAACCATTGGGGCGGAATCCTCTATTTCGAAGGTCAGTTTTTTGAAGCGAGGCAGTTCCGAAGTTTGGAAATAGAAGATCGCGTTGGAGGTGGAGACGGGTTTTCGAGCGGATTGGCCTATGGCTTTTTGTCCGGAATGAACCCCGACGAGGTGGTCAACTTTGCCGTCGCTCATGGCGCACTCCTACAAACCACTCGCGGGGATACTTCCCAGGTGGCTTTGGACGAAGTGCTGCATGTGATGCGCGGCGGCAGCGCGAGAATCCAACGCTAAACGGATTTCGCGGTAACTCTTTGCACGCGAGCGTCGTCTTTCCTGCTGGGTGGCCCAAGCGCGTTCGTTTGTGGTCAAAGTGGTTGCGCTCACGCAGATGCGTATCTATTTTGGATTGACCAATTTTGTAAGGTGGGTAACTACGAACAGCAGCACCACTGCGCTTTCATGCAATCAGAGAAACGTACATTCGCTAATATTTTCAGCGCGGCTGGAATTCGGCCTTCATTCATGCTCACCCTGCTTTTGGCCGCGCCCCTTTCGTTCAGCGGCTGCGCTAAGAAAGAAGAGGCAAAAGCCGGTCCCAAAGGCGGTGGCGCTGCCGTGCCCGTAATCGTCGCCAAGGCCATAAGCACCAACGTTCCGGTGGAGATCACCAGCATTGGAAATGTGCAGGCTTATTCTTCCGTTGTGGTTCGTTCACGCATCACGGGCGAAATCCAGGAAGTTCATTTCAAGGAAGGTGACGAGGTCAAGGCTGGGGACTTATTGTTCAAGATCGATCCTCGCTCCGCCATTGCCACGCTCCAACAGAGCCAGGCAAACCTGAAGCGCGACCAGGCGCAATTCGACAGCGCAGAGCAGGAATATAAACGCGTCCAAAAACTGTTTGAGAACACGGTCGCCTCCGCCGATGATCTCTATAAATCCGAAGCTTCATTCAAAGCTTGGGAATCGACTCTGCTCGCCGACCGCGCCGCCGTATCGAACGCGACCCTGAATGTTGAGTTTACCGACATTCGCGCGCCCATCTCGGGACGCACGGGGAATATCACCGTAAAAACAGGGAACATTGTAAAAGCCCAGGATGATCCCATCGTCGAAATAAACCAGATTCATCCCATTTACGTCGCCTTCTCGGTTCCTGAGTCGCACCTTTCACAGGTCCGCCAACGCATGAGGACAGAAAAGCTTCCCGTTACCGTTCAGCAACCCGGGCAAACAAATTCCATTTCAACCGGCCACCTCACCTTCATTGATAATGCGGTTGACCCCACAACAGGAACGATCCTGTTAAAAGCCACGTTCGAGAATGAAGACCAGGTGCTTTGGCCAGGTGAATTCGTGGAAACAAAATTATTGCTGAACACACTGAGCGGGGTAACGACAGTTCCTTCGCAGGCAATTCAATCGAGCCAGTCGGGCGAATTCGTATTCGTTATCAACAGCCAGTTAATGGCTGAAAAGAGGAATGTGACTCCAGGTTTAAGCATTGAGGGGTGGACCGTAATTAACCAGGGCGTCAAGCCGGGTGAAAACGTGGTGATTGATGGACAGATGCGGCTTGGCGAAAAATCGAAAGTGAAGATTCAAGACGCACATGCCGAACCAAACTCGGACGCTGGAGGCAAAACTTGAACCTGCCCGAGCTCTGCATTCGTCGTCCGGTCATGACCACGCTGGTTATGGCCGCAATTCTGATTTTCGGCTTAATCAGTTTTCAATATTTGCCCGTTAGTGACCTGCCCTCGGTCGATTATCCCACCATTCAGGTCGGCGCCAGTTTGCCGGGCGCAAATCCGGAAACTATGGCCTCCGCCGTGGCAACCCCACTGGAAAAACAGTTCTCCACTATCGCCGGCGTTGATTCCATGAGCTCGGTGAGCGCGCTCGGCTTGTGCCAAATCACATTGCAATTTGATTTGAGCCGGAATATCGATGCCGCCGCGCAGGATGTGCAGGCTGCCATTGCAAAGGCTTCCCGCCAACTCCCTCCAGGCATGCCGAGCCCTCCATCCTACAGCAAGGTTAATCCGGCGGACTCTCCCATTTTGTACATGGCACTGACCTCGGATACCTTGCCGCTCTCCACAGTGGATGAGTATGCCGAAACGCTCATGGGCCAACGAATCTCAATGGTTCCCGGCGTGGCACAGGTAGGGGTCTATGGCGCGCAGCAATACGCAGTTCGTGTGCAGTTGGATCCCAATAAACTCGCCAGCCGCAGTATTGGGATCGACGAGGTGCAGGATGCAATCAGTTCGGGCAATGTAAACATGCCTACCGGGACACTAAATGGAAAGCATCAGGCATTCACGATCCAGTCCAATGGGCAATTAATGAAGGCAGCGGATTATCGGCCCCTGATCGTTGCTTATCGCAATGGCCGTCCTGTTCGCCTGGATGAACTCGGCAAGGTGCTGGACAGCGTTCAGAATGATCGGGTTGCGGGATGGTTCAATGGCACCCGGTCCATCGTACTTTCGATCCAGCGGCAGCCCGGTGCGAACACGGTCGAGGTTGTGAACCGCATCCGAGACCTTTTGCCAACCTTTCGCGCACAACTACCAGGCGGAATTAACCTCGATATCTTGTTTGATCGATCCAAAACCATTCGTGAATCGGTAAAGGATGTTGAATTCACATTGCTCCTTACAGTCGCGCTGGTGGTGATGGTCATTTTCCTCTTTCTCCGCAATATCTCCGCCACGGTTATCCCCAGCCTCGCCCTCCCCATGTCCATTATCGGCACTTTTGCTGTGATGTACTTGTTGGGCTACAGCCTGGATAACCTCTCACTTATGGCGCTGACACTGTCGGTGGGGTTTGTCGTCGATGACGCCATTGTCATGCTCGAAAATATCATGCGCCACATTGAGGCGGGCGAACACCCTTTCCAGGCTGCGTTGAAAGGTTCTCGGGAAATTGGGTTTACGATTATTTCCATGACCTTGTCTCTCGCGGCGGTGTTCATACCGGTGCTCTTCATGAGTGGCATTCTAGGACGCTTGCTCCATGAATTCGCCGTGACGATTGCGGTAGCGGTCCTTGTTTCCGGGTTCGTTTCGCTCACGCTCACTCCTATGCTTTGCAGTCGGTTCGTGCGCGCCCATGGCCATCAGAAGCATGGGAAAGTTTATCGCTATTCGGAAAAAGTTTTCGACGGGATGCTTGGGATTTATGAACGAACGTTACGCGTCGTCTTGAACCATCGGCTACTAACGCTTGGGGTATCCTTTCTCGTCCTCATCGCGACTTTCTTCCTCTTAAGGGATATTCCCAAAGGATTTTTCCCCAGCGAAGATACCGGGCAAATTTTCGCGATTACGGAGGCGAATGAAGATATTTCCTTCGAAGGCATGATGAAGCATCAGCTCGAGGTCATGAAAATCCTCGATACCGTTCCTTACATTGATAATTACACCAGCTCGATTGGGGCGGGCGGCTCGACTTCATCAGGAAATAACGGACGCATTTTCATCCGTCTTAAGGATCGTTCCACGCGTCCGCACGTGGACCAGGTCATTCAGGATCTCCGCAAAAAACTCTCCCACATTCCGGGCATTGCCGTTTACATGCAAAACCCGCCGCTCATTCGAATTGGCGGGCGCCTGACCAAGAGCTTGTACCAGCTCACCCTCCAGGGACCGAACTTGGAGGAACTTTATCATTGGGCGCCGATCATTGAGTCCAATATGTCGAAGCTGCCGGGCTTGCAGGACGTCACGACCGATTT
>JBQCGE010000033.1:0-3788 GCA_051955955.1 Verrucomicrobiota bacterium | reverse complement strand
TTTCCTTCAATTCACCGAGCAATTTCTCAACCCGGAACGGAGATTCATAAAACACCAGCGTGGCTTCAATCGCCGAAAGTTGCTCCAGCTTTTTGCGACGTTGCCCTGATTTGTGAGGCAGAAACCCCACAAAATGAAATTCGTGCGTGGGCGCGCCACTTGCCGTTAAAGCCGCGACAAACGCGCACGGTCCAGGAACAGATTCCACCCTGAAATTATGCTGGATCGCCGCCTCAACGACCCGTTGTCCAGGATCGCTGATCCCTGGAGTGCCCGCATCCGTCACCAGCGCCACTTTTTCTCCCCGCTGCAACCGCTGCATGATTTCTTCGGAACGTTTCGCTTCATTGAATTTGAAATAGCTGATCAATGGGCGCTTGATTTCGTAATGTTGAAGGAGCAAGGCAGTGCGGCGCGTATCCTCAGCCGCAACCACGTCACACTCGCGCAAAGTGCGAAGTGCCCGAAGGGTAATATCCTCCAAATTTCCGATCGGTGTCGCAACCAGGTAGAGAGTTCCCGGAAGAAGAGGCGGAAGTTCACTCATGGCGTGAAATGGGGTTGTGTTGGCGCCTAATCTTCAGCATAATCCCCGCATGAATTTCCATCCAGATGAGCCACAGGCTGCCCCATCCAGCTTTTCTGCGGATCGAGGATCGAAGCGGACGAGAAATTTGGCATTCACATTGATCGAATTATTGGTGGTCATTGCCATTATTGCAATCCTCGCCGGAATGCTCCTGCCAGCCCTCGCCAAATCCAAGGCCAAGGCAGATCGCATCAAATGCATGAACAATCTGCGACAGATCGCCATTTTCATGCAACTCTATACGGACGATAATAACGACACCTTTCCTGCTCATCGAAACGCTGGTGAAGGGGATAATCATCAACACGCCAAAACCAATTGGTGGGGAACGAAAATCGTTAGCTACGGCAATGGCAGCAGCAATTTGTTCTACGATCCTGCAATCAAAGGGACTCGGACCGATACAGGCGTGAAGTGGAAGTGGCGATTTGATTGCGACCTGGTTGGCTATGGTTACAACGGGTGGTTTTTAGGCCATCTTCCTTATGAGGACGAGTCGATTACCGTGGCAGGCATTCTGTTTCGCACAAGTAAGGAGTTTAAGCGTAGCGCAGTTCTGAGCCCTGCCCAAAATCTGGTCATTGGAGACAAACAACCGTACGGAGGAACGCCAAACGACCCTTATAGTCCTGTCTGGAGTAGCAGTCTCTGGTGGCCCGCGGCGTGCATGGATAAAAGAACAGGATCAAGCTTTGAAGGTATCGACACTCAAAGGCACATGGGCGCTTCCGTGGTTGTGTTTAATGATGCCCATGCTGAAGTGAGAAAGGACGCCCAAATCAACCCTCCTGCCAATCCTTACGGCGGCAGCGCCAAGTCTCTGATCAACTCAGAATATTGGGACCCATTGCAGCGTGCAAACGGCAGGGTGCGCTAGGACATTTCTCATCTGCGGTTGTCTCGAATTCATCCAGCTTAACTCTTTCTGTTCCTGAAATATTCTTGCCCTCTTGCCCAACTTGGCGAGAATGGGCTTTTACTAGGAGTATTGAAATATGGGACGCATTTATAACAACATTGTTGAAACCGTCGGGCGCACCCCGCTGGTCCGTTTAAACAAAGTCACTGAAGGATTGGATGCCACCATCCTGCTGAAGTGCGAATTTTTTAACCCTCTCGGAAGCGTCAAAGACCGTATCGGCATGGCCATGATCGAAGATGCCGAAAAGCGCGGCATTCTAAAGAAGGACAGCACGATCATTGAAGCAACCAGCGGCAATACGGGTATTGCCCTCGCTTTTGTCGCTGCCGCCAAAGGATACAAACTGATTTTAACCATGCCCGAAACGGGTTCAGTCGAGCGCCGCACATTGCTCGCGATGCTCGGAGCGAAGCTGGTCCTCACCCCCGGTGCTGAAGGCATGAAAGGCGCCCTCGCCAAAGCCCAGCAACTGGCGAATGAAATCCCGAACTCGTGGATTCCTCAACAATTTGACAATCCCGCAAATCCTAACATCCACGCCAAAACCACCGCCGAAGAAATCTGGTCCGATACCGACGGCAAAGTGGATATCGTTGTCTCCGGCGTCGGCACGGGAGGAACGATCACTGGCATTGCGGAAGTGATCAAACCGCGCAAACCGAGCTTCCAGGCCATTGCTGCGGAACCAAAAGATTCACCCGTCATTTCCCAAACGTTGCATGGTCAACCCCTCAAGCCCGGGCCGCACAAGATTCAAGGTTTGGGTGCGGGTTTCATCCCGGGCAACCTCCATTTGAAGGATTCGAAGGGTCAGCCCCTCGTGACCGATTGCGTCGAAGTAACGAATGAAGACTCCTTCGCCATGGCCCGCCGCCTCTGTAAAGAGGAAGGTTTGCTCGTTGGAATTTCCACCGGGGCAAACGTCTGGGCCGCAATTCAGGTCGCGAAACGCCCGGAGAATAAGGGGAAGATGATCGTCACCATCGCCTGCTCGACCGGCGAACGTTATCTGAGCACTGCCCTGGCCGCCGAAGCAAAAGCAGAAGTCGGCGGTTAGTCGGTGGTTAATTGCACCCGGGATTACAGCCGAATGTCCGCCCTGAAGAATAAAGTGATTGTTGTGATGGGCGGCACGGCTGGGCTTGGGTTATCGGCCACACGCGCCTTCCTGCGCGAAGGCGCTCAAGTCGCTATCCTCGGCCGCGATCCTGAAACACTTCACTCAGCGCTCGACCAACTCGGTTCAGCCGTTGGACTCGCAATGGATGCATCCACCCCGGATGCCTCGGTGCGGGCAGTTGAACTTGCCGTCAAACAATTCGGACGTCTCGACGGTCTCTATCATGTTGCCGGCGGCAGTGGGCGCAGGCAGGGCGATGGCCCGGTGCATGAGCTTACAGATGCCGGTCTGAAATATACCCTCGAGTTAAACCTGGAATCGGTCATTTATTCGAACCGCGCTGCCATCCAGCAATTCCTTTCACAAGGTTCGCCCGGCACCATTTTAAACATGACTTCAGTGCTCGGTTTTTCGCCCACTCCAAAATTTTTTGCGACCCACGTCTATGCTGCCGCAAAGGCCGGCATAATCGGGTTCACAAAATCGGCGGCGGCCTACTATGCCCCCAAAAGCATTCGCCTGAATGCGCTCGCTCCGGGGTTGGTGGAAACGCCAATGGCACAACGAGCGCTCGGTAATGATCAAATTATGGAATATGTTCGCGCCCGCCAGCCCCTCGATGGGGGACGAGCTGCCATTCCGGCGGACTACGACGCGGCGGCGGTCTGGTTTATGTCCGACGAATCCCGCTTTTGCACGGGACAGGTCCTGGCGATTGATGGCGGCTGGTCCGTATTGGATGCATGCGGTATTGGATGAATTGAATGAGTAATTACGGTGTTGGAATTGATCTGGGAGGATCCAGCGTAAAACTGGTCGCTCTTCGGGAGAGCGGAGAAATCCTGCAACAGGAAAATCGGGAGTTTGATACCGCTGCTCCGCTTCACTTTGCGAATACGATCAACGATTTGCTTTCAAAGGTGGAGGAGAAGCAGACACTCAAACCCTCCTTTATTGGCCTCGCCGCACCCGGCCTTGCTTCTCCTGACCATCGCTGGATCGCATTCATGCCAGGACGCTTGCGCGGGCTTGAAAAGCTCGATTGGAGCAACTATTTAAACGTGCATTTCAAAATTCCGGTTCTCAACGATGCACATGCAGCGCTTCTCGGTGAAGCGTGGGTCGGAGCGGGCAGGGGATTGCGCAACGTCGTGATG
>JBQCGE010000032.1:0-4895 GCA_051955955.1 Verrucomicrobiota bacterium | reverse complement strand
TCAGCCAACACGAGTGGATCTGCGTAGATCAAATCCAGCTTCCATGAGAGCAACTCCGGAAGGGGCACCTCCGCGCCAGTTTTATTGTCCAGCAGTTCCAGCTTCCACTGGCCAATCGCTCGTTCACCTTGAACGCTGGCGAGAGGTTCCTCAGGTAATACGTAAATATTGCCTGACGCTTCAACCTGAACGCTGTCCAGCCATAATTCACCCATTTCAGCGGCAAACCGTATTTGGGTGGTCGTATTCTTTGCAACGAAATCAATGGCGCGTGTTCGCCAGTTCGTGCTGCCTACAACTGTATTGGTCCTAATTCCAGAAATCATGACATTGGCAATCGCTTGAGTGGAAACCCCGCTGTTCGTAATGCTCTGTGCGTTGATGTTGACCTTTTCAAGTCGGAATCCAGTGGGTGGACCAAAGTCTCGCACCCGGAACTCCAAAACATTCAGCCCCGGCACAAATCCAGAAATTGGAATCGGCGCAGACCAAGCCTGGTAACTATTTACAGGGGTGGTAATCCCAAGGCTCTTTCCATTTAAATAAGTATCAGCAACATCATTATCAGAGGCGATCTTCACCGATACAGATGCATTCGTGCTTTGATACCCGTATAGATCGACGTAAGTGCGGTAGGTAAAGAAATAATCAGGGGTGAAAATTCCGGTGGTGGATACCGGGTACGGAGCTACCCACCCGGATAGCTTATTAGTCTGCAACCAATTCCCAAATGGCTTTGGATCAAAGACATAAGCGATACCACTTTGATATCGGGAATCCGTGCTGTTGGAAATTACATAATGAACATCCGAACTTTCTGAGTTGCGTAGCAACCCTGTATCTTCTACTCCGGTATTATACAAAATATCCTGATTAGCTCCTCGATACGCAAACACAAGCCGATAGGAACGGCCAGGCACGGTTGTAATATTGGTCGCAATAATGCCGGTCCCCAGAGAAAGGGCATTCGTGCCTGAATGGGAATAGTTAAGGCCACTCAAAATACTGACTTGATCCACGGCGGATTTGTTCGGCAAAACAGTCCATCCAGCCACATTTCGGCCGGCTAAATAGTTTCCGTTTGTAACTCCTTCAAAACCATTTGTAAGAATAACGCCTACCTTGCCGGCAAGATTATCCTGGTATGGAGGCATTGTGAATTTGATTGGGAGTTGGGCGACGTTAGTATCATCAGTGTAAATGGTGTATGTGGTATTCGTCGTAACCACAACTCCGTTAGTGACATAGTACTCCGACCCAATCCCTTCACCATTCGTTTGACCGCGGTTTTCCTGCAGTAAAATGCTGCTGCCTTGCGGTGTAACTAATCGAAGTACGGTATCCGACACTCGAGGATGTCCCATCCGAACTCCAACTTGTACAGCTCCGACGAGCTTATCTTCGGAAATGTCCAGTGTCGCATTCGTGCTGACATCATCGAAGAGTTCAGGCCCAGCGCTCGTGAAATTAAACTGATTATTCGGGTTATCTTCGTAATCGAAAAAGACGGTCATCGTAAACGTCACCGGAACTCCTCCCGGATTGCGTAACGCAAGGAAGTAAGTCCCGGGGGTGAGCGCAGCATTGTTCGTAGTGGGGAACGTGAACACCCCGCCAGGAGCTGTGACAGTTCTCTTCAGCTCGTAAATATTTGTGGTCGGCAATTCATCGCGCCGTAAATAGGCTTCGAGCGTTCCACCGGCTGTCATATCCGTGAACCGGAATGTAAGATTGGTCACCCCAGGCGGCACGTCGATTGGGTAGAACAACATCTGGTTCGGATCAATCGTCGCCGTCACGGCCACGCCTTCAATTAAAGGCTTTTCCAACGGCTTAATTAATAGCGTCAGCAACTCTACCCTGCCCGTATGGCTCGGCGAGTTATCAATCATATACATGAACCAGGGCCCTGTAATCTTCGTGCCTGCGAAATTATTCAAGCTTCCAGGACCATCTGTGTGCCGTTCCAACCCGGTCGGATCATAATCGTTATAAATAATGGTATTCGTTCCAATATAATTACCGTTATTGAGGGTGTGATTATTCAGAATAACATCAGTCCCCGAGTGCCTCAGTATGCCAACTAAATCGCCAAGGTTCTCATGAGAAACCGTATTGGTTGCAATAATACGTTGCACCCGCCGATCATGCAGACCAATACCAATCAATGTGCTCGCGGCAGGTTTGCTCGCAGAGCCATCGGGAATAAAGCTCGAGAACGGCATCGCGGTAATCAGTCTCTGCCCATTCTGATCCTGATCAAACGGCACATCGCTCGAAATACCAATCAGTGAAAACTCCGCCGCTTGCTGGTCTTCCGACTTGACCGCCACGTAATAGATTGAGCCCGCGCCAACGGTGGCATTCGTAAATACCACCATCTCCGTCCCGCCCCGCTCCGTCGATTTGAAGGCGGAGGCCAGCGCCGCAGGTTCCAAATTAGTCAATCCCGGATCTTTAGAAACATACAGGTCAATATCTGCCTCAAGATTTCGAGGACGCGCCAGGTTCGGCGGATCGAACGTTACAAACGCTACATTCGAACCATTTGTAATATTTACAAAACTGTTCTGGATATAAACATTAGTAAATACGTAGAAATTCCATTGGTTGGTAATTCCGTTTGTTCCCACCAAACTCGCATTAGCCCCAACGCGTTCGCTCAGCAACGGCAAACCATTTGTAATAACCGTCAACCCGAGCCGCCCTCCGTTGTCCGTCCTCTTAGGCGAGTCAAACTCCGTAAAAACTTCCTCCTCACGGAAATCGAAATCCTCCGTGTTCAGCGACGGATCTTCCCCGATGTCCGATGAGACGATCAACGCAAAATCCTGCGTCACATCATTTGTATTTCCGGTCCGTGCAAGAAAATCATTGACCGAGTTTACATTCACCCTCTTCGCGCGAACGGTGATCGAAAATCTTTGGCCATACTGGAATGGGTTCCCAATTATAATATTTTCAACATTGTTTACCGCGTCCTGAATGATCGGATCACCTTCATCCGGATAACTTACCTCGGTAAAATCATTCCCCACTGGTATATTATTGCCAAACCAAACCACCTTGGTATCCAGATTCGTAATAATCAAATCCAAATCATTAACCAGCTTCACCCCCACGTTGGGATTCCCCGGAGGATCAGTCCAAACCAGTGTTACACGCAGCGGGAAACCGCTCGCATTTGTGGCCAGCCTCACATTCCAGGTCCGGCTCTGCCCCGTCGCAAGCGCATTAGTTGGACTTTGATCCACATACCGCAACCGCCAATGTTTCTCGTCCAGATCCTTGTGCGCGTTCGTCGAAAAAGATGGGAACACCGCTGGAAGGCTGGGCAACCCCCACCCCTGGTGATTCAAGAAGTTCTGCGCGGCAATATCATATAATCTGCTCAGCGAGCGCGACCCGTTAATGAGCAAACCCTTCATCAACGCCGGGCTAAGCTTCCCTTGCAAAGGCGTTGGTGCCTGCGTTTCATAATACTCCTGGATCAACGCGAGCGTCCCCGAAATATTTGCCGCCGCGAACGTGCTGCCGCTATCAAATCGATATTCCTTCAGGTCTCCATGCAGGTCTGCGTATAGCTGGCCCAATGGAGTATTTGTATCGATCACGTTCGTAATGTTCCAACCCGACGAACGCGCAGAAATAATCATCGTTCCCGGCGCCACCACATCCGGCTTGAACCGCCCATTATTCCCCTCAAAACCCGCCCCTACATTCCCGCGACTCGAAAAATTCGCTACTGAGTCACTGGTATCTGTCAACGCCGCAAACGGGAAATTGGTAACCATGTTCGTTTCCAGCGTCCCCAGGGTATTTGTAAATACATTCGTTAGAACATATGAATTAGTTATAAACCGCGCCTGTTCCAAAGCTCCAACGGTAATCACGTTCTTCGCCGTCGCGGGAGATTCGATCGTATTGGCCTCGCCGCCGGTCCCATCATCATTGCCAAACCCGGAATTCCCCGCCGCAAACACAAACAACAGCGGTTGCGAACCCGTCGCGCCCGGAATGGCGTCCCGCACCGCGGCATCATATCGCGCGGCGGAGCTGTCATAATCATGCGTGCCGTAAGTCCACGAATTATTGCTGATCAGTGTATTCGTCCGGCGTAAAGTCAGGTAATTGGAGCGCGCCGCCGTCTCAATCAAATAAGTATCCTGCACCTTCGGATAAACATCCGCACCGCTGTCCAGCGGCAGCCCAAACAATTTCGCCATCGGCGCAATGCCCCGGAAATTCGCGTTCGTATCCGATCCAAACGAATTCGTCCCCAGGTCCGGTGAATTCGATCCATCTCCCGCGATCATCCCTGCCACAAAAGTCCCGTGCCCATCCACGTCCGTTCCACCCATCGCTGGATAACCCAGGAAAACCCGCCCTTTCAACCCTGCATAATTCGTGTCAATCCCCTCATCATTGAAGTTCACCCAAATGTTAGAACCCGTCAGGTTGAGATAATTGCTCGCGGACCCGTTTGTTGCGATTCCCAGTGCGATTCGACTCAAATCATTCGCTGGCATCCGCACCAGGTCAGGTTCAATTCCCTGCACCGAACTCATCTGCGCAATTTTTGCCAGTGACGTAAGTTCCGGCTGCACCACCACCTGCGGTCCAAATGGCGAACTCTCCTCCGAAAGCACCACTGCCTTTAAACCCCTCAATTCGGCAATCGCCTTAGTCCGCTCACCTGGAATCAAAGTCAACCTCAGCAACGTCCCGTCGCTCAAGGGCTCCTGCTCCACAGCGCTTTTGAGCAATCCCGGCGAAAGTTTATAATACGGCTCAAAAGGCAAAACCGCCTGCACCCCTGCCGCAGATGCCAACTGATCCGCCGCGGCCTTTTCGCCCTTCACCAAATAGGCGTTGTTCGGCACGTAGCTGATAAT
>JBQCGE010000031.1:0-2878 GCA_051955955.1 Verrucomicrobiota bacterium | reverse complement strand
CGGAGCCCGGTTCTTCCGGTTAACGCGCTAAACGAAAATTAGAGTTAAATGTTTCTGAATCGTCCAAATCAAAAGAGAAAAGCGTTCACGCTCATTGAACTGCTGGTGGTGATTGCGATTATCGCAATTCTTGCCGGGATGCTCCTGCCTGCGCTCAGCCGCGCGAAGCAGAAAGGGCAGACAACCAAGTGCATGAACAACCTCAAGCAGATTGGCCTCGGCTTTATCATGTATGCGGATGACAATAACGATTCGTTTCCGCAACATTTTGGCTGGCTGGGGTATGGCGGGCGAAAAGGAACATTCAAAGGGCAGCCGGAATCACTTCTATTTGCCCTCGGTGTAACGCAGGAGGAAGAGACACGTCCCCTGAACAAGTATGTGCAAAATCTCGACGTATTTGGGTGTCCCTCGGACAAGGGGGACTCCCTATACGGCGCCAAAAACAATTTCAAGGATTACGGCAACAGTTATAACGAGCAGTTTCAACATGACTCTTTCCGAGTACGTCATGTCGATGGAGATCTGCTTCAGCCGAAGGGCTCATATGGTTGGACCCCGATCAAAGTGCCGGAGATCGGTTTGAGCCCGGTAAACAAAATCATCGCAGGAGATAACCCGTGGCACGCGAACCGTTCCGCGACGAACCCCAAGGACATGTGGCATAATTATAAAGGCCAACGACGGGAGAACATGTTATTTGGCGATGGCCACGTGGAGTTTTATAAATTTCCAGCAGACATGGATAAATGGATCAGTTCCCCTGCGCCCGACCGAAACTTTCTCTGGTGGTAAGACAACCTTCTCTTTAAAGATCTAAATCGTGAAATTCCTTAATGTAATACGCCTAAGCGAGGCGTTTCGGAACGCTATTCTCAAATTGGGCCTTGTGGTGGCTCTCGTCGCAGGCACGGGCAACGGGTTGACCGCTGCCGAACCGAAAACGATTTCGGTCGGTGTTGCCGCCCAGGATATTACTCCGGATTACCCCATTCGCCTGAGCGGGTTTGGCTCCAGGAGGACCGAATCCGAAGGTGTCACGATGAAAATTTGGGCCAAGGCAATGGCGATTGCGGACGAAAAACAGGGGCCTGCAATCATTATTACCGTGGATAACGTGGGCATTCCTGACGACATCGTCAGCGAAGTGGCCGCGCGCCTGAAGAAGCAGATCGGGTTGAAGCGTGAACGCCTGACCGTGACCGTGACTCACACACACACCGCGCCGATGCTGCGAAATGTGTGCCCAACGATTTTCGGAGTGCCAATTCCGCCTGAACACCAGGAACACATCGACCGATACACTCGCGAATTTACCGATGATCTTGAAAAGGTCGCGCTGGCTGCGTGGAAGGATGTGAAGCCTGCGCATCTCTATTGGGGAACGGGGACGGCGACGTTTTCAGCGAACCGACGAACCAAAGGCGGCCCAGTGGATCACGACTTGCCTGTGATGTTCATCCGCGACCTGGATGGAAAAGTGAGAGGCGTTTATTTCAGCTATGCCTGCCATTGTGTCACGCTTTCGGATAACAAAATCAGTGGGGATTGGGCTGGCTTCGCCCAGAAGGAAATTCAGGAGATGTTCCCCGGAGCCGTTGCACTTGCTTCGGTCGGTTGCGGAGCGGATTCAAATCCTACGTCCGGTGTGACCGGTTCGAATGTCCAGGTCTGCCATGACCAGGGGCAACAGGTGGCCGATGAAGTGAAGCGCTTGTCGGAATCAGCTCTGACGCCGATTACGGCCTTGCCTGAGATTCATTACGCCCGGATTGACCTGCCGCTCGCTCCGGCTCGTTCCCGGGCTGAATGGGAAGCGCGCGCCAAGCGGAATGACGCGGTGGGGTACCACGCAAAAGTGAATTTGGAACGGTTGGATTGTGGCGAGAAAATTCCGGATAAGCTCAATTACCCGATTCAAAGCTGGATCTTTGGGGATGACCTTGCACTGGTATTTCTGCCGGGTGAAACCGTGGTGGATTACGCCTTGAGGTTAAAGCGCGAGTTTGATCATTCACGGGTCTGGATCAACGGATATTCCAATGACAGCCGTTGCTACATCCCGAGCGAACGCATTTTGAAGGAAGGCGGTTACGAGGGTGGTGACGCGATGATTTATTATGATGCTCCGCAGGTGTTCGCGCCGGGGCTGGAAAAGAAAATCATCGATGTGGTGCATAAACAAGTTCCTGCTACTTATCTGGCAGCACCTGGGACCGAAGGGAGCAAGCCACGAACGCCAACAGAGGCGCTGAACAGTTTCAAAACAAAGCCGGGACTTGAAGTGCAGTTAGTCGCTTCTGAACCACTGGTGCAATCGCCGGTTGCGATTGATTGGTCCGCTGATGGGAAATTATGGGTTTGCGAAATGCTCGATTACCCAAATGGGCTTGATCAAAACTGGCAACCGGGCGGGCAGGTGAAATTTCTGGAGGATGTCGATGGTGATGGGAAGTATGACAAATCGACTGTGTTCGTGACCGGGCTTCCCTTTCCGACAGGGATTACTGCGTGGGGCAAAGGAGTTTTGATTTGTGCCGCGCCGGATATTCTTTACGCGGAAGACACGAATGGCGACGGCAAGGCGGATAAGATTGAGAAGCTTTTCACCGGATTTTTTACCGATAATTTCCAGGCGCGGGTGAACAGCCTTTCCATTGGGCTGGATAATTGGATTTACGCGGCGAATGGCTTGCTTGGGGGAACGATCACGGCTGAGAAGAATGACCTTTGGCCCGCGCAGAAAGGATCGCTGGATATTCGGAATCACGACATTCGAATTCATCCGGTCAAAGGAACGCTGGAGATGGTGAGCGGCCTGACTCAGCAAGGGCGGGTACGGGACGATTGGGATAATTGGTTTGGCTGCAATAACAGC
>JBQCGE010000030.1:0-3298 GCA_051955955.1 Verrucomicrobiota bacterium | reverse complement strand
GGCGTTAGGAGATTGAAGGGCTTTGACCGCACCGGCGGGAGTGTCGAGATCCAGCCTGGGGACGCTTGCTTTGCTGCCCTTTGGCGCAACTCGATAAACTCGCCCCGACATTTCTTCGAGCTTCTGGTCAGCCATATAATGTCCGCCCACGCCCGCATCATTCCAATCCGCCACATAGAGCGAACCATCCGGCGCGACGCAAACATCCGACGGGCGGAACCATGAATCATCAGTGGTGAGGATGTTTTCGATTTCCGCCTTATAACCCGCACCGTCCGGCTTCAATGTGTATGCGCGGACAACTCGCGGGCCAGCATCGCAATGAATGAGCGCATGCTGGAATTTTTCGGGGAGCAATTGACCTTCATAAAACAAAATCCCGGTGGGGGAGCCCGCTCCAGTGAAGAGCAGGTTCGGTACAACTCCTGGATCGTTCTGGTGCCAGTGGCGATGAGGAATATCGTCCGACATGCCCGTGCGTTTGGCCTGCCAACCGGCCCCGGTCATTTCGTCCGTAAACCCATAATTGCCGTAATCCATCACGTAATTAATGCGAACGCCTTTGTTGCCATCGTCGTCGTTATCCGATTGCCAAATGGTTCCGAAAGAATCGACGCAGACCTCGTAATTATTGCGGAAATTATGGGCGAGCACTTCAAAGTCGCTGCCATCCAGGTTGCAACGGAAAACCAGTCCCTGGCGAAATGGATGTCCCTTGGTGTTCACCTCAAAACCAAAACGATCAATGATCGGTGAACCATCGGGACGTTTGATTTGGTGTCCCTCGTTTCCCATGTTGAAGTATAGCTTTCCATCCGGGCCGAAGGTAAAAGCATGAACGCCATGGTCGTGATCGACGCCGGAAATGCCCGTGAAGAGCACTTCTTTTTTGTCAGCCACGTCGTCACCATTTTCATCCGTAAAGACAAAAACGTTTGGCGCGCAACTGACGATTACCTTGTTCCCGAGCACGCAAATTCCGAGCGCGGTGTTGATGTCGTTGCCCTGGTAAAATGTTTTGTCTTTGTCGGCAACGCCATCCCCATCGGTATCTTCGAGAATCACAATTCGATCACCTTCCGGACGAAGCTTTCCCCATTTTTGAAACAACCGATAATTCGCTCCCTCCGTGACCCATACCCGGCCTTTTGCATCCACATCCATATCGGCTGGGTTGCGAACCATTGGTTCACTGGCGAAAAGCGAAACTTCGAGACCATCCGCGGCTTTGAGGCTCTTTAATTCGTTGCGGGCAGCTTCAGGGCCGACGCCGCGCGGGTTTGCTGCATTGGCGCTCCAGGCGAGCATGGAAATGCCCGCGGCTAAATAGATAGAATTCATGCGATTTACGGGAAATGTTTGTTTCATTGTAAGAACTGGGACGGAAGCGTCACTTCTTTTTATCAAGATTCTGTTTCAGTTGCTCAGGCGTAACATGCGATTCAAAGCCGTTCTCTGGCACTTCCATTTTTGCACTCCATAGAATCGCGTTCAGGACCACTTTGCGGAAATCATCGTTTGCCCAATTTTTGTGATAGTGCCCGCCGGTGAAACCAAAACCCCTTCCTCCATTGGGACGCGTGGCGGTCCACATCATGACTTGCGGTTCGCCCTTGGCGACCGCCTCGCGGACGGCGGGATTTCCAGCATGCGCCTCATCGGGCCCCACGGTTGATTTCGGTGGAACGTCGCTGAGGATAGGAGTGACATTCTTCATACCCTCACGAAAGCGCATGTGGTAGTACCATTCATCCTTAATTTTGAACGGATGAACCCCACGGGTGACGGGCACCGTTGGCAACTCCTTGAAATCGGCTGTCCAGGTCGGGTTCACGGACCAATTAATTTCGAAATATCCGCCGATCCAGTTTAAGAACGCGTCGCCGGTCGGGCCGACTGGAACCTCGACCGCATAATGCGCGCAACCCAGGCCGACTCCCTTATCCATCAGTTTTTGCATGAACTGGCGACGCTCCGCGCGATTGAGAGGATTGCCTTCGCCGCCATCGGAATAGAGAAAAACAGCGTCCGCACCGTCAAAAGCCTTGAGGTCAGCAGGCCAGCCATTTTGATAAACTTCAGCCTTCACGCCCGGGATTTTCTCGAGGCAACTTTTAAGCAACTGGCAACCGGCGTTGAACTCATGCTCGCCCGGGCCGTGGCTGGGGGAACCCGCGAGCAAAACAATTTTTTTATCGGCCGCTTGCAGTTGCAGGGCCGCAGCCAGAAGTCCGAGCACGAGGAGTCGTAACATAGGGTTATTTCTTGTTGGGATCGAGGTTCTGTTTTAAATCTTCGTCCGTGACCGTGGATTCGACTCCGTTCGGGGGAACATCCGCCTGAGCAATCCAGAGCAGTGCGTTCAGGACTGCTTTGCGCTGGCTGTCGTTCTTCCAGTTCGCGTGAGTATGTCCACCAGTGAAACCAAATCCGCGTCCGCCATCCCCTCGCTGTTTGGCCCACATCATTGTCTCGGTCTGGCCGGAAGCGGCGACGATGTGCGGATAGGGTCCCTGCGGGTAAACATAAGGGCCACCGCGAACTTTATCGCTCGGTTTGTCGGTAAGCAGATGGGTGACTCCCTCTTCATTTTTGTCGAAGCGAATATTGAAATACCATTCGTCGCGATTCGAGAATGGCTTCACCCCATTCATGATCGGATGCTGCGGAAACTCGCTGAATTGCGGAGACCACATCGGATTCACTGAAAAGTGATCCTCGTAATAGCCGCCGATCCAGCGTTGGAACGCTTCTCCGCCTTTGCCAGCGGGAACTTCCACCGCAAAATGAGCAAAGCCGAGCCCCACACCATTTTTCGCAAGGGCATCCAGAATCTGAATATGGTCTGCCTGGATGACCGGATGACCTGCGCCACCATCCATGTAAAATAGAATAGCGTTTGCATTATCAAACGCGGTGGGGTCCTTAGGCCAACCATTTAGGTAAAATGTGGAGAGGATCCCTTCCTGATTCTTAAGGCATCTATCCAACAACTGAACTCCGGCGTTGAACTCATGCATGCCGGGGGGATGACTCGGGCGTCCGGCAACCAGGACAATTTTCTTGCGCCCTTCGCTCAACGGGAGACGCTTCAGTTCCACATCCCTGAACTGCACCTTCATCGGTTCTCCCTGGTGAATCTGAAAAGCGAGAATGCCTGAATCGACCCTATGCGCAGCGTCGTCATCAGTAACATCGACGGTCACGAGCCCGTTGATCTTATGGATCAAATGATTGCCTTGAGCGGTAACTTCGTAGTCGTTCCATTCTCCAGGACGGATTGCTGCCTGGATTTTCT
>JBQCGE010000029.1:0-5594 GCA_051955955.1 Verrucomicrobiota bacterium | reverse complement strand
GACCGCTATTATCGCGTGATTAACTTGAGTGTCCCCAACTTGCAATCGATTGCCGGCTCCGATCTTTCGCGTTGAATGATTGACCACGCGGCCTCCATCTGATTTCCTTTTTTGCATGCCCCATGAAATCCGCGCGCTTATTTGCGTGGCGATTGGCTCAAGCTAAGCGAGCGGAAACAGAGGCAGAAGCGAACGATTGCGATCTTGATGAAAGCACAAAAGGTGAAAGCAAAAGCTCGCGACCACATTTCCGGACCCGCCGCCATCCTCGCTGAACCTGAGCCGTTGCAGTCTGAGCCCCGGGCTTCAAAATCTTCCGCTCAATCGAATCTATGGGCTGGTTACGTTAATTCGATTGCCACGTCAGTAAGCGGCGCATCCCTCGCTATTTTCAGAATTGCAGTTGGTCTTGTCATGACCTTGGAAGCCTGGTCATTGGTCCGGCCCTCCGCGAGCACCAATGGCCGCGTCATGCTGGAAACCTATTACACAGGCGTCGATATCCACTTTCATTTTCCTTACGCCTGGTTTGAATGGGTTCCAATCCCCTCGAGCCAATGGATGCATGCGTTGGTTGCAATACTTGCAGGCGCATCCCTGTTGGTCGCTGTTGGGCTTTTTTATCGAACAGCGGCAGTGATCCTGTTTTTGGCCTGGGGCTACTTCTACGTTATCGAATCCACGCGCACGTATTGGATGAGTTATTACTACCTCGAGTTGCTCGTCACATTCCTGCTCATCTGGATGCCAGCAGCACGGCGATACAGTGTGGATGGATGGTTGCGCCGAAAAATACTGAAGAGCCAACCACCCCTCACCATCCCCAATGCTTGCCTGCTGCTGCTCCGCCTGCAATTGGTCATCGCCTACTTCTACGCTGGCGTTGCAAAGCTGAATTCTGATTGGCTCCTGAACGCAGTCCCGATGAAAAATTTCCTTGAGACTACTGCTTCCCGCCATTTTCAAGGAATCTCGTGGGTGCAGGATCTACTGCACTCCGTTTCATTTGCATATTTCCTGAGCTGGAGCGGTGCGTTGTTTGACGTGAGCATTGGTTTTTTGCTGCTCGCCCGCAAAACCCGTTTTGCTGGATTCGTCCTTTTACTCCTGTTTCATGGCTTCAATCACTTCGTTCTATTTGACGACATCATCTGGTTCCCACTCCTCGGCGTAACCACAGCCACCATCTTTTTTGAACCGGATTGGCCAGAGAAAATCTGGCGACGCCTTCAACGAGTAAAATCGAAAACAATGGCTGCGAAAACCCGAGGAGTTCAGCTCGGTTCACCAATTCGAAACCCTATCGCCGTTCTAATCCTGGCATGGCTCTGCGTGCAGATCCTTCTGCCGATCCGCCATTATTTCATTGCAGGCGACGGCCGTTTTACCTGGGAGGGTTTGCCGTTCAGTTGGCGTTTGAAAACGGAAATGTATTCCGCTGATCCATGTGAAATCTTTGTGCACGATCCCGTCCTCGTTCAAGCGACAGCGAACAACCAATTTGCAATTAATCTCAGTTCCTGGGATGGCGATCCCTGCATTTATCGCAAAGTTACTCCGGCGAAAATCGATTGGAAAAAAATGCCTGAGCTGGTCGCGATTTTTGAACCCGAAATTGGCGAGCGAATGATCTACAACCCATTCGCGGGTCGCGCTAAAGCACCTTCTGAATCCGAGTCCATCGAGCGCGTCAAAGAAATCTGGCGGGAGTTATACCAGAGAGAACCAAAATCAATTCGCCCGACAATTCCCATCGCGGAGGTGGTCGATGGATACGTCGAGGCATTACGGCGCAGAGGAGTGGCCGCCGAAAATCGCCAGGCCGTGATTCGCCAAATTTTTTCAATGCACGGCAGGAGCGGTTCCGGACAGATGATTCCGTTTTTGCGCCGTGTTGAACCCTTCGCCACTCAATTCAAAGCTCTTTCGGTTCAGGGTGCGTTCTTTGTGATTGAGGACGATGCTTTGATGCAAAACTCAGAATTGCGCGTTCCGCGAATCAAACGCACCGAATGGAAAAGCTCGCAATACTCCCGCGAACAAAATCGTCATTATCAATTTTCCAATGGTGAACCGCTGATCATCTACGAAACACTCGATTTTTTTGAACAAAACCTCCTCCCTCAAACGCGTCTGGTGGATCGACTGGATCGCCCGGAAGAACCGTTGTCGATTTCATGGAATTACCTCGCTGACGCAACCGTTTCACAGGGAATGCACATGAGCATGCAGCCTTTCCTTTTGCAGCGATATGCGGTGCGAATCGCTGAACTATGGGAAGGGCGTTACGGTCGCTTTCCTCAAGTGACCGCACTTACTTCAGTTTCCTTGAACAACCGCCATGGGCAAACGCTCGTCGACCCAAAGACTGATCTGGCCAGCGTAAAGGTGAGCTGTTTCTCTCACAACGCATGGATCAAAGACCTCGAATAAGGTTGAGCTTTCTGGAAGGGCAGGGGAACCGTGTCACCGATTTCTCATCAATCCCTCTTCTGAAATAAAAAGGCCGGAGGAAAATCCTCCGGCCCGTGAAGCTCAGTTTAAGTTATTTCTGAAGCATATAAAACCCTTTACCTGTCTGGTTTGTGATCTGATAACTGGTGCCGGTCACGCCGGTTACATCACTGAAAGTTCCGTCGATTGTCGACGAGAACTTTAATTTGAAGCCCGTTGCCGTTGAAGGCCAGCTCAGCGTTATGACTCCACCGCTGCGGGAAGCGGTAATCGTTGGACGATCACCCCCACCTGTTAAAGTCGTGTTGAAGTCCCAATAAGCGAGTGGCTTCGTGCTTGCGTCCAAAGCCGATGGCGCTGTTCCATTGAATAACGCTTGTGCATCTGCCTGGGTCAATGCGCTGCCGAATACCGCGAAGTCATCAATGACTCCGTGCATATTATTGGCAACGCCTTTATCCGGGCCGCCGCCTTCAGCACCCAGCCAGATCCGGGTGAAGTCGGTTGGTAACGCGGTAATCGCTCCGCCTTCAAGGAAGAGCTCGCCGTCAATATAGATTTGTTTGACCCCGGCATTCTTCACGAACACCCAGTGATGCCAGCCGTTCCACCAGGACGGATCGGTATATCCGGCAAAGGTTGAAATGCCCGCGCTGATCCGCGTGTCATCTCCGCCGCAGCAACCTGCGGTATCGAAGTACACGTTGTTATCGCTCCACGGGGTATGGGCCTGGAAGCCGCGCTGCGCACTTGGTGCGGACGTCGCATCCGCCCAGAAAGCGGAGCTGTTCGCATTATCATATTTCTTGATCCAGAGAGAGAACGACATCTGGTCATCGGCAGTGGTGGCATTCACGAAACTCGCATCCGGAATGAGCACTGAAGGTGTCCCACTGGTGCCGAAGTCCATCGCGGTATCTCCCGCCGCTCCGGTGTGGCCACCCGTGTCGTCGGTAAAGGCAACTGTCCCGAGCAACTGAGCGGGATATCCGTGCAACTTGTCTGCGATGACTTGTGGAACACTGTAGCTCCATTCGGCCACGCGTTGTGTCCCACCGTAGGTGAAAACAAGCTTGTTCGTATGGCTTCCAACGCTCAAAGCTGAACCCGGCGTGGCCCGCACCGTCACAATCTTTCCAGAACGGGTAATGGTCGGTGTGACACTTGACCCATCAATGCTGAACCGAATCGAACCATTATCGATCCCGGTCACATTCTCCTGGATGATCGCTTCCATGGTCGCGGTGGGTACGGTTTTATTAAACCCGTTTACGGGCGAGATGCTCGTGATCGATGGGGCGGAAAGCCCGGTAGTTACCGCGCGAAATGTTTTTGGCCCGCCATTAGCCTCGTCATTCAACAAGGCATGGGTGCCATCCGATTTCACGATCTTCCACTCAATGTTCGCGCCGCCACCGCCTTCCATCCAGATGGTGCGGAAGGGATAAACACCCGCTTCCTGGACGAAGAAAGAGAATGCAGTATCGGATGCGCCGCGCCCCGCGTTAAACTCACCCAGTGGCCGCGCAGCGATTACGTCATTGATGTTTCCGGTCAATGTTCGGAAACCATCATCGCTATTCACGATCATCGTCACCTTGCCTGCGGGCAATTGCACGTAGGTGGTAATTTCACCTGCAATGCCATCAGTTTGAGCCGTTTCGCTCAAGCTGGGTATGCCCGGCATCTGGCCGTCTGGAGTGAACTCCCCATTGGCGTCGCCATCGAACTGCGACATGTTGATGACCGATTCGATTTCGAATGTGATTGGCAGGTTGGTATTTGCCCCTGGTGTGCCCACGTCCAACGCTACCCCAATTGCATTCGGGTCGGCGAAGTTTTCGCCCAGCAAACCGGCGAGTTGCTGAATTGGGCGGTTCAGTTCAGTAGCGGTATCTGCCGGGTTTTGATGCACTCTCCAGATGAATCCAGGTTTGGACGCATCCTGGGTAACCTTCAAGTCCGGTGTTAAGGTCACATAATCCGACACCACGAAGGACCAATTTTGTGTCCGGAGAACACCACCCGCGCTGTAAACCAGTGTTGCGATGTTGGTCGATTTGGGGGGGAATAAAGCTGTTTGCGTGTAATCCAGGTTAATCAAATTGCCGCTGCGAACGCCTGTTGCTGTTGTTGCTGTTCCATTGAGGGAGAGCTTCAAGGTCGCAAGATCGACTGAATCCGAGCCTTCCTGGAGTATCACCTTGAATTGCGTGTCCGGGCTCACGTTCACGGAATTGGCCACTGGCAAAACCGCCCGGATACCGGTTTTCACTGGCGATGTGACGGCCCGATAAGCTTTTGGCCCGCCATTGGCAACATCGTTCAGCAGGACATGGGTGCCGTCGGACTTCACATATTTCCATTCAATATTCGCGCCGCCGCCACCTTCCTGGTAAATGGTCCGGAAAGCGTAAACGCCCGCTTCCGGCACATAAACGGAGTAGGGCGAATCGGTCGCGCCGCGCCCTCCCAGATCGTCGAATTGTCCCGCGGTCTTCGCCTGGAATATGTCATTGATATTTCCCGTCAGCGTTCGGAAACCGTCATCGCTATTCACAATCAGCGTGTTCAAACCGGCAGGTAATTCGACATAGGTGGTGATTTCCGCCGCGATTCCATCCGTTTGCCCGGCCAGCCCCAGGCCCGGGATGCCCGGCATTTGATCATCCGGCACCATCTCACCATTTCCAGCGCTGAAGCCGTCCTGGTTCAGGTTAATCACCGTTTCAAAATCGAAATCAATCGGCAGCAAATTGCTCGCTTCCGGAGTCCCAACCGAGAGTGCGGGACCCGGCGCATTTGGATCCGCGAAATTTTCTCCCAATGCGCCCGCTAATTGTGCCATCGCCCGAGCGATGCTGTTTTCGGTAAAGGAGTTATTCTGGTGAACCCGCCATGTGAATCCCGGTTTGGAGGTATCGGGCGTGACCTTGTCGGTCGTGGCAAGGATCGCATAATCAGGCGTTTTGAATGTGCCGCTTTCCGTGATAGCCACTCCATTCACATCTTTTACTTCGATCACATAAGTGTTTGTTGAGTTTGGCGGGAATGGACTCGATGCGGTGTATTTAAAATCAGTGGCATCTCCCACTTTTGGACTCGCGGTCAGGGTTACCGTCTGGCCATTGATGGTCAAC
>JBQCGE010000028.1:0-3033 GCA_051955955.1 Verrucomicrobiota bacterium | reverse complement strand
TGTAGTCAAATCGGGCTCCACCGGGACGCTTTCGAACGAGCGACCAGCTCCGCGCCAGGTGTTCCCATCCAACTGGGTGAAGGTGGTTTGCCTGAGTCGCTCCGGGACTGTCCCTTCATCGGCTTTGATTTTCAGTACAATGCGGCTGGATTGCTTGAGGGATCCGATCCTACCCATGGCGGTTTTGCTTTCATAGGGATCGTAATCGCGTCGGCCGAGGCGAATGAAGAGCTCGGAAAGACGTGCTTCAAAAAAACCCTGGACCTCTTCCAACCGGCTTTGGGTGAGGAAAGCGGCTCCCGAAATGACGAGGAACAAGGTTACCCAGGGAATTAATTTTAAACGGCGGGGGCGTGTGGACCAGAATGCCCAGCCTATGAGCAGGACGACTCCTATAAAAAACCAAAGGTCTCGAATATTCGATGCTCCCGCCGTCACGACACAAGCAGCGAAATAGATCCAGCCAAAGGCCATTGGTTTATCTGCTCCCGGGCGGTTTTTGCGCCGAAGGAACCAGGAGAATACGCTTATGGGAATGGTCTGGCGATCGCTGTAATTAAACCCGAATGCCATTGGATAAAACACAAGCGGAAACCATTGAAAGAATTTGTAAGCTGCGTTGGTTGTTTCTTCGGAATAACGCAGAAACACGCCGGCACCGATGAAAAGCAGTGTGCAAATATCCCAGAGGCGATTGAATTCCTTGTCGGTAAAGTTCCAGCGTCCCTGAAATAAAATTGGCAGCTCCAGCAAGATCGCCAAGGC
The DNA here is from genome assembly GCA_051955955.1 of Verrucomicrobiota bacterium. GTDB lineage: Bacteria > Verrucomicrobiota > Verrucomicrobiia > Limisphaerales > SXQI01 > DASVNK01. The sequence continues at coordinate 2,268 of JBQCGE010000028.1, read as the reverse complement.
CGCCGCGAGCATAAGAAAATCGGTCCGCCAACCCCAGAAGAGCAGGGCGGCTCCGAGCAACAAGGGCGGTGGTTTCAGTTGCGAGCTCATAACTGCGCGAGTCCCTCCTCGACTTTTCCAAGCGTAATGTAACGGAACTGAATTAATTCTTCGGTGGGCAGGGGAGTGGAAGGAGTTCCTTTTCTCGGATCATGCACAACGATCACAAGCACGGGAATTCTGGCCGACGCCAAATGCTCAATCAACTCCTTACGTTTTTGGTCCCAATCGAGGAAAACGGCAACGCATCCACTTACCGCAGCAGTTTCGCGGAGGACCACTTGTTCCAGTTCTTCAAAAGCTTTTTCCGTGCAGGGTTGAACCGTGGCAAGCAATTCGAGAACCTGCTCCAGGTGGCCATGGCCATTGCCCGAAACGGAGCATGTTTGCGGCCCAACAAAAACCAGGTCGAGCATCGAATCCTGTGAATCAAGAGAGCAGGCGAATGAAGCCGCGATGGAAACCGCTTCTTCGAAAACTGCAGAACGGCTTACATCATCGAGGAAGGTATCCAAAATCAAAGCGTGCCGGGCAAAAAACTCGTTTTGGAATTCCTTCACGATCAATTTGCCGGTCTTGCTGGTGCTTTTCCAATGAATGTGACGCAAAGGATCACCTCGACGATACTCGCGTACGCTCATGAATTCTTCAGAATTCCCAATTGAATTGCCGAGCGAGAGTCCACCTGGCTGGTAGAGCATCGTCCCACCCAGTTCAATGCGAGGCAGAAGATAACGTTTAGGCAGAATAATAATGTGCTCGGGTAGGCGTTGGCGTGAATGACGCTTACTGATGCCGAAGGGATCCGGAACAGAAAATCGAAACCCCTCCAGGTTGAGTCGTCCACGCTTTCGAGGCAGTAGCCGGGCGGCGATTTCGACGCTCTGGCCAGGATTGAGGGTTGGAATCGGATGGGGTGCGGCAGCGGCGATTTCCTTGAGGCTGATGAGCCACATCCAACGATAAAACCGGAAGAACCGGTCGAATAAATTTCGCTTGAATTCGCCGGGTTCGGGTTTGCTGGAAAATTCCGGGTAAGTCGGGAGGCCATCACCCAAGTCCTCGGTGATTGTGACCGCGAATTGAACCCGCTTGCCTGGATTGGTTACAACAATCCGGTAATGGAGCGGCTGGCCAGCCGTCCCGACGCGTGGGAGGATTCGGCGTGCGACAAACCTTGGGGCCTTGAAAATGCTCCAGACTACCGAGAAGAGCAGGAACATCCAAAGCAGCGTAGAAATTTGGTAGGCCATCGCCTGCGTGGTGTCGACGCCGATACCCGCAGCGATTAAAGTGGCCACCAGAACAATTGTTCCGGCAGGTGTAAATTTCTGGCGCAGCCAGAGTTTGATTGAGGCTGAAAAGCGATACGATTTGTAAAGCCAGCGTAGCATTCGATCAACCCGGGACAGGGACTTTCTTCAGCACTTCGCGCAAAACGCCACGGGCGGTTAAGCCGGAGAATTTGGCCTGCGGTTCCATCGCGAGGCGATGCGCAATAACCGGTTCAGCGAGTTCCTGGATATGATCGGGGTTCACAAAATCCGATCCATCAAAAATCGCGAGCGCCTGGGCAACCTTCATCAATGTAATGGAAGCGCGCGGACTTGCGCCCAACTGGACACCTGGCCAGCCGCGGGTCGCAGTAGTGAGTTCTACCATATAACGTTTCAACTCATTGGAGACGCGCACATCCTTGACCGTGCGTTGCAACGTGACGAGATCCACGAGAGAGACCACGGGCTCTATTCCGTGCAAGGGATGCTCATGTTGCTGTGCATTGAGAATTTCGACCTCCTCCTCCGGGGTGACATAACCGAGGCTGAATTGAAGCGCGAAGCGATCCATCTGGGCTTCGGGTAACGGATAAGTACCGCGAAATTCTACTGGGTTCTCGGTTGCAATTACGAAAAAGATCTCCGGGAGACTGCGGCGTTCCCCTTCAACGGTGATCTGGCTTTCCGCCATCGCCTCGAGTAAAGCGGATTGAGTACGGGGTGAGGCCCGATTGATTTCATCCGCCAATAGAATATTGGTAAAAATCGGCCCTTCATGAAATTGAAAGCGCTGTTCCTTTTGATGGTAAATGGAGACGCCAAGAATATCCGATGGCAAAACATCAGGAGTAAATTGGATGCGCTTGAAGTCTGCGTTGATCGAATTAGCCAACGCCTTGGCAAGCGTTGTTTTGCCTGTGCCGGGGTAATCTTCAAGCAGCACATGACCGCC
>JBQCGE010000027.1:0-4336 GCA_051955955.1 Verrucomicrobiota bacterium | reverse complement strand
CTGACGGCGGGTTCGTCGTGCTCGGTTCCGTTACTAACGTAAATGGAATTGCTGTAGATGGGATATTTAAGCTCCAACCGATGACCAATGAAGTTCCGTTCGCTCGTTTTCTTTGGCCGACCAATGGCGCGGAAGTTGTCGTAACGGGTCTGGTTACAAATAACTTTCTCCAACTTCAGGCATGGGATCCGGACGGCTTCCTCAACCAGGTGGTCATCACTCTTGATGGCGAACCGATCTCCACCAACGGCGGGGGCATCATTAATCTGCCGCTTACCCTCACAAACGGTACTCACATGCTCACTGCCCTCGCTGAAGATGAAGTTGGCAACACGAACTCCCCCGCGGTGACGTTCCAGGTCGTGGAACCTCCACCCGATGTTTCACTATCCGCGGAACTTAGCGAGGGTGTTCTGCACATCAATTTGACCGCGCCCATGATCCTCGAATCCAGCGATGACCTGATCAACTGGACACCTGTGGAGGGGGGCGCTGCGCAAAGCACCTTCACTATCGAGGATACGGAAACGAACCAGCACCGCTTCTACCGGGCTGTGCGATAACACACTCACTGGGAGGGCGGGCACCCCGCCCGTCGCTTCGGTCGCCACCGCCCGAATGCTCCTAACAACCGTTAAGTGTCCCGCCTGCCAAAAAATCTCGGCAGAGCGGGAAATTGATTTCGCTTCACTTCTCTCGCACGATTTTCAGGAGTTTCCGTGCCCGTCAGAAGTCCCGATCCTACCCAAAGTAAAATCGTCACAGAATTGTAACAATCGCGCCACTTGCCTGTAACTCGGGGATTCTAGGTTCACTCCAGCGCGGCTTCTGAGATAAGCCGCAATTGAACGAAATTGTTTATGAAACGATTATTCACGCGAGTCTCTATTGTTCTCCTGTTCGCGCTGTTAACTGCGGCACCTGTCTTCGCCCAAACACTGATTAGTGGCGCGGGTGCGACTTTTCCTTATCCGATTTATTCCAAGTGGTTCGACGAATACATCAAGGTCGATCCATCCGTCCGTTTCAATTATCAATCGATCGGTTCCGGCGGAGGCCAAAAGCAGATCCTTGCCCAAACCGTCGATTTCGGCGCTTCCGATGGTCCGATGAGCAATGAGAACCTTGCCAAGGCGCCCGGAAAAATTTTGCACATCCCCACAGTCGCCGGCGCGGTCGTCCTCACTTACAACCTACCGGGCAATCCGCAGCTCCGGCTCGATTCCCAAATCATCGCCGATATTTTCCTTGGCAAAATCACACGCTGGAACGATCAGCGGATTGCTGCCTTGAACCCCGGCCGCGCTCTGCCGAAGCTCGATATCATCGTCGTTCATCGCTCCGATGGCAGCGGCACCACTTACATTTTTGTCGATTACCTCAGCGCGGTGAATCCCACCTGGGAGAAAAAAGTGGGCCGAAACACATCCGTCAAATGGCCTGTCGGCCTCGGTGGCAAAGGTAATGAAGGGGTCGCCGGACAGGTGAAGCAACTTCAGGGCAGCATTGGTTATGTGGAGTTGGCCTACGCTCACCAGAACAAATTGCCCGTCGCTGAAATCAAAAACTCTTCAGGCAAGTTCGTCACCCCGACTGTCGAGTCGATTACCGCCGCCATGCCCTCGGCAAAGGTGCCGGATGATTTTCGATTCTCCATGGGGAACCCACCTGGAGAAACCGCGTATCCCATTTCCGGTGCCACGTGGCTGCTCATTTATGAAAAGCAAAACGACGCCGGAAAAGGACCGAAATTGGTGCAGTTCCTAAATTGGGCGCTGACCCAAGGCGAAGCGATGGCTGCCGACCTGGATTACGCCCCGCTCCCGCCCGATCTCCAGGCTCGAGTTTTAGAACGAATTAAGACGGTCCAATAATTTGTTTCGCGATGGGCATGAATGTGGTTCCTCCCATTCGTGCCCAGCTTACTTTACTATGGCTTTGCAGCATTCATTGGAACCAGCCGCTCCGGTCACTGCGCCACTCACGCGCAAAAATTGGCCGGACTCGGTATTTAAGTGGTTCACATTCCTGATGGCCTCTGCGGTTGTGGTCCTGCTCGTGCTGATTGGGCTCAAACTTTACGAGTCATCCACGCTCTCCATCTCCAAGTTCGGTTGGAAGTTTTTGGTTAGCTCAGAATGGGATCCGGTCCTGGAGGAATTTGGCGCTTTGCCATTCATCTTCGGCACGATTGTCTCGTCTCTCATCGCGCTGGTGATCGCCGTTCCCCTCAGCATCGGCACGGCTCTTTATCTGACGGAGCTCGCGCCCGCGTGGATTCGGTCACCCTTGATTTTCCTGGTCGAACTGCTCTCCGCGATTCCGAGCGTGATTCTCGGCCTCTGGGGAATTTTTGTCATGGTTCCGTGGCTTCGTGAAAATTTGTTTCAATGGCTAAAAAGCGCGCTTGGGTTTCTCCCCCTCTTCCAGGGCCCCATCTACGGAGTCAGCATGCTCGCCGGAGGGATCATTATTGCCATCATGATTCTCCCCATTATCACCTCCGTTTCTCGTGAAATTATTCGTTCAGTTCCGAACCTTCAGCGCGAGGCTGCTTACGCGCTCGGCGCGACTCGTTGGGAAGTCACGCGCATCGCGGTACTCGCTTACGCCAAAAAAGGACTCTTCGGCGCGGTAATCCTGGGCCTCGGACGCGCCCTTGGCGAAACCATGGCGGTCACGATGGTGATCGGCAACCGTCCCGAGATAGCGGCCTCGCTTTTTGCTCCTGGCTACACGCTTGCGAGTGTGGTCGCGAATGAATTCACCGAGGCAACCACCGACCTTTATCTGAACTCACTGTTTGAGCTTGGGCTTGTCCTTCTTGGAGTGACAGTCCTCGCGAACGTCCTCGCTCAAATTTTACTGAAAGCGCTTGTCCGCCCGGGTGCTGGAAAGGCCGCATGATCACCGAGTGGAATCATAATTATCGGAAGTTCAAAAACGTGCTCATGCAAGTAATCGCGTTCGCGTGTGCAGTGCTCGTTCTTATTCCGCTCTTTCTCGTATTCTTCCACATCCTCAAGTCGGGAATTGCATCGCTCAATCTCGACTTTTTCACGAAGCTTCCGAAGCCGGTCGGTGAAGCGGGCGGTGGCATGGCCAATGCCATTGTCGGCACGTTCAAGTTGCTCGCCCTGGCTTCAGTCATCGGTCTTCCATTTGGCGTGCTTGGCGGTGTTTACCTCGCGGAATACTCCACCCGCCGCGTTGCGTGGGCGCTGCGCTTCTTGGCCGATATTTTGAACGGCGTCCCCTCGATCATCTGGGGCATGGTCGTTTACGCGCTGATGGTTCTTCCCATGAAATCATTTTCCGCATGGGCTGGCGGCGTCGTTTTGGGGATGATGATGATTCCTTTGATTTTGCGCACCACCGAGGAAGTGCTTTTGCTCGTGCCCGGTGGTTACCGTGAAGCCGCGCTGGCTCTGGGAATTCCGCGCTGGCGCATGATCTGTTCCATCGTCCTCCGAACAGCCATGAAAGGGATCGTTTCCGGCGTCCTCCTCGCCCTCGCTCGCGTGGCTGGCGAAACGGCCCCTTTGCTTTTCACGGCGTTCGGAAATCGTTACTGGAGCAACAGCCTTTCGGACCCGACCGCGGCGCTCCCGTTGCAGATTTTTACTTACGCAATTTCACCTTATGAAGATTGGCATCGCCAGGCATGGGCGGGCGCTTTGGTGCTGCTGCTCATTGTAACCGGCATCAATGTCGCCGTGCGATTCCTCACTCGCGACCGGCTCGCTCCAAAAAGTTGAATTTACCACCCATGCAACTCGTAATGAACAATCCTAAAAAAGCCACGACCCTCCCGCGCACTGCGATTCAGGTTCAAGAGCGCACGGAGCCGCTCGCTGCTCCAGACGCTTCTGCTGCTCCCGCGTTTCAGATCGAAGATTTGAGCGTGTCTTTCGGCCAGGCCACCGTTCTCAAGAACGTTAGCCAGAATATTCCTGCCCGTGCCGTCACCGCCATCATCGGGCCGAGTGGCTGCGGCAAATCGACATTTCTGCGTTCGCTGAATCGGATGCATGATCTTATTCCGCACGCTAAAATTTCAGGTAATATCAGGCTTTTCGGCAGCGATATTTATCGGCCTGATTTCGATCCAGTCATGGTTCGTCGGCAGGTCGGGATGGTCTTCCAAAAGTCCAATCCGTTTCCCACCATGTCCATCGCGGAGAATGTTACGGTCGGCTTGAGATTAAATGGCATTCGCCAAAAAAATCTCGTCGGCGAACGGCTCGAAAGTTCCCTTCGCATGGCCGCGCTTTGGGATGAAGTGAAGGATCGCCTTCATGCCCCTGCCGTTAGCCTTTCCGGTGGCCAGCAACAA
>JBQCGE010000026.1:0-4645 GCA_051955955.1 Verrucomicrobiota bacterium | reverse complement strand
CCACCTGGAAATCATAGTTCGTGGTCGTCAGGCTGATGTTGGCCTTAAGTGCAAAGTTCGTGGCAAAGCTCGCCAATCCTTCCCCATCTTCCTTTGAAATAAACACTGCTGGAATCGGCACAAAATCGGTCCCTCCAACCGCGAGCGGGTTCGAATTATTATAGATCACCGCGAAGAGAGCCCCCGCGTTGGCCGCGTTCTGGACTTTATCCGCGAACGTCGCCCCTCCGCGTTGGATTAAAGCCGCTTTGCCCGTGAGATTAGTCGCGAGCGGGGCCACCGCATCTCCAACACTCACCAACGGAATCGTGCCCGTTTGAGTCTCCACATGGATCCCAAGGCTCGGCACCGCCAAAATTGAATTAAGTCCTTCTGGCAATTGAATGTCGCTGGAGACATTAAGTCGGTATGCGCCATCCGGGATGTTCAAATCACCTGACGCAGTGACTGAAACGTTTGTCGTCGCCGGACGATTCTGCCAATGCCGCGCCAGGTCCACCGCAGTCCCGGCATTGACTACCCCAAAACCGGTATTGTGGCTCACCTGGAAACCCGCCCCATTCTCCACCAGGTCGGGATCGGCCGGGTCCGTTTGCTCCGCGGCCAGCAAGAGGATTTGCTGCACATCGCGATACGTGAGGTTCGGATTTACCGAAAGCATCAACGCGGAAATTCCAGAAATAATGGGTGCCGAAGCCGAAGTGCCGCCAAACCCAAAACCGCCAAAAACATAATCCGCCAGGTCGTTGGTAAAACTGATCTGGTTAAATCCCTTTTGCCCCAGACGATCCGTCGTAAACAAATTTGGAAATCCCCCGCCGGAATCCCCACTCGGCGTCGAAACCAAAATCGGACTTCCCGGTGTGCTGTACGAAGCGGTGCGACCATCGAACCGAACCGCCGCCACCGTAATCGCGCGGGGGTCAGCAGTGTATGCATCATCATTCGCATTTCGACCATCCACGCGGCTATTTCCTGCTGCGCGAACAATGATCACCCCTTTGCCGTCGCGACCTTCCGTAATGGCTCTTTGGATCGCATTACTCTCCGCTTCGGACATAAAAGTAAAATCATTCCCCAACTTCACCCAGCTATGATTCTGCACCTGCACATCCTGCAAATGGCTCTGAAACATTTTCGCCAACGCATCGGAATCAACGAACGTGTTATTGTTCGTATTAAAAATCACCCAGCTCGCAAAGTGCGCCTCTGGCGCGACACCTATTACCCCGCGATTATTATCGCCAACGGCCGCCGCCACACCGGCCACAGAAGTCCCATGTGACCAACCATTTAAAATCGGGTAACCATTCGTGATATTGAGTTGAAAATTATAATCCAGGTTCGTTGCCGAATTCGCGAACAGGTCCGGATGTGACGACTCCACCCCATTATCCACAATCGCGATATTGATCCCCTTCCCTTTGGAATAAGCCCAGGCTTCCCGCGCATGAATATCAACCCCTCGCCGCACCGCGTTCGTATCCAGGTTTTCCAGGTGCCATTCCTCCAGCCAGTACGCATCGTTCGGCGTCGGCGCATAATTAAGAGGTTCGGCGGCCATGCCGGAGCAAACCGAAAGCAACAAGAAAGCCAGGTACTTCATGAATGGAATAAAACCGCGTAATTATACCCGCAAATTGTTTTACTCCAAATTATTCTTCAGGCTCAGCCGAGTAATACCGCTTCAACTCCGCCGCCACACCATCCAACCCGGGAAAAAGCCGCCGCTCATCAATCGTGCAGATATCCAACTGATCGCGGATAAAATCCACCTTATCCCCTGGAATAATAAATCGCGTCAGCGCCTCCTCCAAACCCGCTTCCAGCAGAATTTGATCGAGCGCCTTATGCCTCACCGATGCCAGCGTGAACGCTCCCGATTGAGCCGCCAGCCGTTGTGTTAATGACGGCGGCTCCAGGAGACAGACAAAAGTCTTTTCTGGCGGCGTATCCTCGTTCAACAACTGCCAGCCCGATTCAAACCCGCGCTTCTTCAACACCGCATCCAGGTCATCCACCAGACACGCCAGCTCCACCAATCCAAACCTTCGATGCACCTCCCGCCAATTCAATTTCCAGATCACCCGATCCACCCGCGCTTGCGTCGGCAGCGTCGCAAAATGAGCTGCCACCAATGGCGAATGCGTCCAGTCCAACAACCGCGTGGGCAACCCATGATGCTCCGCCGTCACCATCAATTCCCAGACATTCGCGTGATCATTCGGCAGAAACGGCTTCGCATAACGAACAAAGTTCCGCAGCAAATGCTCCTCTAACTTTGATTTCGTATGCGGCGGGTTTACTCCCCCCAGCCGATCCAGGCTCGTCAGCAGCCGCGCATCATTCGTCGCCACCCCGCGATAAACAGAATTCTCCCGCAGCCGCCCGCTCGCGACATCCGGAACACTCGGAGTCGCCCGGTCCAGCAACTCCCCCAGACTTTGAATAACAATCGTGTTCACCCTTTCTCCCGCCACAAAATAGCATAACTCCCCCCCAAACGAAGCATCCCATGCCCCGTCCCGTTCTCTCCCAGGGGCCGACAACCACGCACCTCAGCTCACCTCGCTTTCCCGCCGCTGCCTGCTCGAAAAGCGCCTTGCAGATTTAAAAGCGCAAAGTATTCTCTCCCAAGTCAATTTGGTGGACGGGGTCGTAGCTCAGTTGGTAGAGCGTCTCGTTCGCAATGAGAAGGTCAGGGGTTCGACTCCCCTCGGCTCCACCATCCTCGCGGAGAGGGAGATCGCAATGGAGGCCAATCCCGGCTCAGGGAACAGGATATCTGTCCGGAAATGCACCATTGCAGAGTATCATAGATGCGCGTTTTTCAATTCCTTAGCTGTTACCCGGATTATTTCCAGCACGTCAGTAAGCTCTACCCAAACACGGTAGGGATGAGCTTCACTCAGCGGCTTCAATTCCTCCTTTGGCATGGCTTTAACGGCCCCCACATTCTCAAGCCTGCCTACGACTCGGATCCTGATTTTTTCGTCACCTTCGCCAACGATGATGCCCTTCAACAAGCCTGGGCACGCGAGCATGGATTGCAAACCCAGGATTTAACCGAAATTCTGCTTCGCCAAATCGAAGAACATCGTCCTGAGGTGCTTTACAGTCTCAATCCCGTCCGTTGGGGTGACGACTTCCTGCGCCGGCTGCCCGGCTGTGTTAAAAAAACAATCTGCTGGCAGGCATCACCTCCCGGTCGCGCCTCCTTCAGCAAATACGATCTGCGCGTCTGCAACTTCCCCAATTTCCTTGAAGCATGGGAAAAACAAGGTTTGAAGAGCGCCTTTTTTGCACCTTCCTATTATTTCCCGGATGATCTCCGAACGGACGGACCAAGGGAGATTGATATCGCCTTTGCAGGAAATTATTCCGCATGGCACCAGGGCCGAAACCAGATTCTGGAAAATCTCGCCCGTCTCGGAAACCAGCACCGGGTGACGTTCGCCTTGTTGCATCCAGCGCGTAAGCCGTTGATCAATTTACCCTTGATCCGCCGCATCCCCGGCCCATTTCCGTATTTGCCAAAAAGCTTGCGGCAGGTCGCAACCGCACCGGTTTTCGGCCGCGAACTCTACGAACTTTTCAGCCGGGCGAAAATTGTGTTGAACGCCTCCATCGAGGTCGCTGGGGCCTACCGCGGCAATATCCGCTGTTACGAAGCGGTAAGTTGCGGAGCCTACATGCTCGGTCAGGAAGGCGTCTACCCGGATGAATTCCGCGGCGTGCCATTCAGCGTTTACAACTCCGATTCGGAAGCAGCCAAGTTGACCGAAGCTCTGCTGCGCGACCCGAAGGAACTGGTTCGAAAAGGTGCGGAAGCAAAAGAAATGTTGGCCCAACGCTGCTCCAAGGAGAAACAGTGGGAACAGTTTTTGGCGCTGGTTGATTCCATTCCATGAATTCACTGACCCAGGTTTTCAAGCGAGGGAAAAACTTTCTCAACCGAAAGCTCGGCGCGGAAATTAAAACCTACCGTCGCTTGCGAAAGGAGCTGGCAGGCCTTCCCCGCTACCAACCCTCCGAAGTGGAATGCCTCGGCTATAGAGTTCATATCGCGGATGGTCCATCCTTCCTTTCTGCGTTTAATAACATCTTTCTGCAGAAGTGTTATGAATGCCCCAAAACCACTGAGCCCATTCGAATACTTGATTGCGGAGCCAATATCGGCCTGAGCATTTTGTTCTTCAAAAAAGCCTTTCCTCAGGCATACATCACCGCTTTTGAAGCGGATCCAAAGATCGCTTCCGTTCTCAAAAAGAACATTGCAGCAAACAATTTGCACGACGTGCAACTGGTTGAAGCCGCCGTCTGGAACGAGGAGACAGAGCTTTCATTCCAATCAGAGGGAGCGGATGCAGGAAAGGTGTCCGAGAGCGGTTCCACCACTCGCGTCCCGGCCGTGCGTTTGCGACCTTATCTGGAGCGCCCTGTTTACATGCTCAAGATGGATATTGAAGGTGCCGAAAAAAAAGTGTTGGCCGACTGCAAGGACCTGCTCAGGAACGTAAAGTACCTGGTCCTCGAATATCATAGTTACAAAAATAGCCCGCAGGAACTGAGCTCTATTACTCAAATATTGAGCGACGCAGGCTTCCGCTATTACGTCTTCTCCCCTTATCTCTATAATCCCTTT
>JBQCGE010000025.1:0-2528 GCA_051955955.1 Verrucomicrobiota bacterium | reverse complement strand
AAACGTGATTTGCCCAACGTGGCTCCCTTGGAATACATGGAGTTTCTACTGAACAATCGCGAGGTACAGGTGCCTTCGTTTGAAGCTTCCGCCTCGAAATGTGAAGGTGTGTTCGAAACTTTGAACATGATTACCCGCCTGCTGCTGCATAAGCTCCTGGCAGAAAGCCAACGCAAGATTGCTGCATAATTTATGGGATCACTTCCCCAGTTGGTCGAGGAAGATATCAAGGAAATTGATATCATCTGCGGCGGGTTCCTGAAGAAGGCAGAGGCCAAGGCGGTGCTGTTGCTGGCAGAAGGCGGCTTTTTAGTCTGTCAGTACGGAAACACAGATGGACGTGATACGATGTCACTCGGAGCGCTCGCTTCAAATTCATTCGAAGCAAACCGGATGATCGCGGGCTTGATGGGCGAACCGAATTTCAGCAGCGTTTACCAATCGGGTGAAAACTGCAGCTTGTTCGTGCAATCAATCGACGGCTTCAACGTCATGGTTGTGATTTTTCCGGTGACGGTTGGGGTCGGCCTCGTGCGTCATTATGCACAGAGTGCGCGGGACGAGGTGGCTCGCATTTTTCAACGCGCAAAAGATCGGGCCCCGAATACCGGGTTGGATTTGGCGATGATGAACGTGACCGACAGCTCGCAAATTTTTCAGCGGCGCAAAGCGGGTTGAACAACAAACTTTTCCGCCTTGTCACTGGCAGAACGTTTGGGAAAAGATTACCCATTCTGCCATGAATAAGAAATTACTGCTTAGCCGCATCCTCATCGCTTCGGTCGCGCTTTCTTCCATTTCAAACCTTCACGCCGCACTAGGCGTTGGCGCAAAACCTTTGCCGGGGGCCGAGGTGATCGTGGACGGGACACGAAAAACACTCGACGAAAAGTGGACGTATTGGGAAGGGCCGCGCTTCAGTTCCTCACTTCCGATTAAATGGAAAATTGTCAACGACCCCGTGGACAAGGGGACTGTATTGATGACTGACGATCCGGCAGCCGCTGGCGGCAAATATGGAGCGGCTGACATTGTGACCAAGAAAGAATATCGCGATTTCCGTCTGCATATTGAATTCCTGGTGAGCAAACCGGGCGGAAACAGCGGGGTCTACCTTCAGAACCGTTACGAAATCCAAATTTTCGATGGGGATAAAACCAGCCATGGGATGGGCGCAGTCATTAATGAAAGCAAATCGCCCTACTCGGAATACAAGGGAGTTGGCAAATGGAATGCATACGACGTTGTGTTCCGGGCTGCTCGATTCGAAAATGGCAAGCGGATTGAACCGGCATTGGTGACCATGTATTTCAATGGAGTGAAGGTGCATGATAATTTGCCCATCCAACAAGTCTGGGGTGGTGCGAATTCCGGAATCGATGGTGGGAACGATGGCGGGAAAGGAATTACTGATACCCCAGGTGGATTAAAGCTGCAGGCTGAAGGTCATGACGTGCGATATCGAAATGCGTGGATCAAACCTTTGGATCTGACTGAGCCGGATACAGACTTCAACGAATAATTTTTCGATTTGATTTTCCTCAAGAGGACGAATCCATTTGTCGGTTCTTCTTGCACGCTCGAACTGCACGAGTAAATCTCATCCGTGCATTGGAGTAGTTTTGTCATCACCGCGCTGGTCTCATATTTCATCGGATCAATTCCGACCGGGTACCTGCTGGCCCGATTAAAGGGGATAGATATCCGGAAGACTGGAAGCGGGAATATTGGAGCGACGAATGTTTTTCGAATTTTAGGCAAGCCTGCGGGAATTACCGTTTTATTAATCGATGCGTTAAAGGGTTTCCTGCCAACCTACATCGTTAAATATGGGATTCATCATGGAAATCCGGACTCGGCTGAATGGCTGGCAATGATTGCGGGATTATTTGCCATTTTAGGACACAATTATACCTGCTGGTTGCGCTTCAAAGGAGGCAAGGGGATTGCGACCAGCGCAGGGGTCTTGATTGCCCTCGCTCCCGTGGCTTTGCTCATCGCGCTGGGTGGTTGGATTGTCATTTTCCTGGTCAGCAAATATGTTTCTCTCGCCAGCATTGGTGCGGCGGTTATTTTGCCATTCGCGGTATGGGGAACGGGAGGAACGCGACGCATGCTGGTGCTTGCAACCATTTTGAGTTTGCTGGCCATCTATAAACACCGCGCAAATATTCAGCGATTGATCGCTGGGACCGAGAATCGTTTCGGCAAAAAAAAGGAGGCGCAATGAAAGTCACCATTTTGGGTGTGTGTGCGTGGGGAACAGCATTGGGCTTGCTCTTGAGTAAAAACGGCAACGAAGTCACCGCCTGGGGGCATCGGCCGGAGTTCTTGGAGACACTACGCGAACGGAGAGTGAACGATTACCTTCCGGGCTTTGAATTGCCGGATGATTGGCGCTATGAATCAGAGATCGCTCCCGCAGTTCGGGATGCCGAAGCCGTGGTCATTGCTGTTCCTTCAAAAGTGTTTCGGGAAATTGCCCAAAATCTCGGTGCTTACAGCGGCACTATTGTCAGTGTCACGAA
>JBQCGE010000024.1:0-3040 GCA_051955955.1 Verrucomicrobiota bacterium | reverse complement strand
GTGAGCGGAAATGGGGACGACTCCTTCGCGGTGCTGGCCTTTATTCCGACAAGTTCGAGTGCCAGTTCGCTGGCGGGCTACGGCTTTGCCAAGTCAACCTCGGACATTCTCATTACCAAGGGGGTTAATAAATATTTTTATAACGAGAATCCGCCCACTCCGGTGAAGAACGAGAATGTCACGATGGTGCTGACCTTGACTGCGCGAAACGGCAACGTGGAAATGAATGCGAAGGTGCTCGACAAGGATAATAACAATGAAGTGCTCTTTGAAAAGACCTTCATCGATACTCCCGCTGCGGATGTATTCTCGGATGGGACGGATGATCCTTCCGGCCCTTACCTCGGCAGTGGCAATTTCGTGCTGTATTGCTATGAGGATGATGGCAAGACACAGGCCAGCTATGATGTGACGTTTGATAACGCGGTGGTGGGAGCCCCGCCTTCAGCCGCGAATGCACCCGTCTTGATTTCGGAAATTTCACCGGCGAATTTCTCAAATTTCCTTCCAGCGACCACCACGATCAGCTTCAAGCTGAGCGATGATGAGGCGATTGATAACTCCAAAATCTCGGTCAATTTGAATGGGACCAACTTCACGGCATCCAGCGGACTGACGGTGACCGGTTCGGGCAACACTCGAACTGTTTCGCTCGGCGGGCTGACCGCAAACCAGGATTATAAGGCGGTGATCAACGTGACCGATGCCCAAAACGTGCCATCCTCCGCCACGATCTACTTCGATACGTTCGATTCCGCGAACCTTGTGGTGGAAGCGGAGGATTACAACTTTGGCAGCGGGGCTTACATCAATGATCCAGCGGTATTGCCGGAAGGTTCCTTTGGCGATCCCACTTCCTACCAGGGCCAGGTGGGCGAAGTGGATGTGGATTACCACGATACCCGCGCCGATTTTCAGGATGCGCCTTATCGCCCCGAGGATCACGTCCGCATGCAACACACGCTGGACGTGCCCCGGCAGAAGTTCGTCGACCAGGGGGGCGCACCCGCCAGCGTGTTCGATTATGACATTGGGGATATTGCAGCAGGCGAATGGCTCAATTACAGCCGCTCATTCCCGGCCGGAAACTATAACGTTTATCTCCGCGAATCGCTGGTGAACGGCACGCAGGCCAAGGCGCAATTGCAACAGGTCACCGCCAACGCCACGAATACTCTGGGAACGTTTATCGTGACGACCACCGGGTTTGATTACCGGAATGTACCCCTGACGGATGCGGTGGGCCTAAACAAAATTGTCCTTGCGCTTAATGGCGAGAGCACCTTGCGCCTCGTGCAGGTGGATGGCGATCCAAGCGATGGCAACATTTACCAGAATTATCTCATTTTCGTTCCGACAACCGTCAGTGCGGTTCAACGCGCAACGATCAGCAGTTTGGCTCCTGCTTCGGGAGCGACGGTGGAAACCGTTTCGCCGCAAATCACCGCTGTGATCCAGAATCGCGGCACCACGGTGAACACCAACACGATCAAGCTCTTCGTGAATGGCACGCAGGTGACCCCGGATATTTCCAGCAGCGGAGACGAAACGACGTTGGCTTATGCGATCGCTCCCCTGCCCGCTTCCGGTTCGGTGATCAATGCGAGCATTCAATTCACCGACAACCAAAGCGTCACGCAAACCAATGATTGGTCCTTCACCATCACCTATCGCAGCCTGTCGCCCGCGACACGGGTTGCAGGCACTGGCGAGACTCGCGGCATGTTCTATCACATGGTGCAGGCACCCTTTGATGCTCAACCGCTGGAAAACACGCTGGCCCGCGCTGAGGCGCAACTGGCCCCGAACTCCACCATTCCAAAGGTGGTCGATACAAACACCGTGATCGATGTGGTGAACTTCAACACATCTGAGGCGGATGCCGGGGACATTCCGGGAGACATCCTTCCTCCCGGACTGGAACCGGATATCAATGGCGTGAATGACTTCGCCGTGGAAATCAGTGCTTATCTCGAACTGACCGCCGGGGCGCATCGGTTCGGCGTGATTTCGGATGACGGTTATAAGATTTCGGTGGGAAGCTCTTTGAATGATCGTAATGCCAACCCGATTGCGTTCCATAATGGCGGGACGGCAAATGAATCCTTCGACTTCTATGTGCCGCAGGATGGGCTCTATCCCTTCCGCTTCGTCTGGTATCAACGCGGGGGAAGTGGACAGGCCGAATGGACCTCGATTGATCCTGAAACGGGGAACAAGGTGCTGGTCAACCACGCACAAATCAGCGCAGGTCTCGGCGCTTTGGCCAACACGGTGATCAAGGCCTACACCACCTACACGCCGGACGCCACACCCACCCTTTCGGTGGAATCTTCCGCGACGGTTGCGGGAGGTTATACTGCGGATGCAAGCGCAGTCATCGACGTCGCGAATAAGAAAATCACCATTCCGCTTCCAGCCAGCAATCGCTTCTACCGGCTGAAAGGCTCGACCCAATCACGGATTGTCAGCTCGCAGGTTTCATCCGGAAATCTGGTGCTGGTGTTCGAATAAACATCCAACTTGAAGGGGCTTGATCGTTCTGGACGCGATCAGCCCCTTCCCTTAATTTCGCCCTTCACCGCGCGAACCGTCCAGGTAAGGCGGGAAATTTACAATTATGGCCGAAGCATTTTCTAACATTAAGAAGATCCAATACGAGGGTCCGAAATCAAAAAACCCCCTCGCATTTAAATGGTATAACCCGGACGAAGTCATTGACGGTAAGTCGATGCGGGATCATCTCCGCTTCTCCGTCGTCTATTGGCACACCTTCCGTGGAATGGGCGCGGATATGTTCGGCAGCGGCACCGCCCTCCGTCCGTGGGAAGCGGCGACTGATTCGGTTGAAAATGCCAAGAATCGCGTGCGCGTCGCTTTTGAATTCATCGAAAAGCTCGGTGCGCCATTTTATGCCTTTCATGATCGCGACGTAGCTCCTGAAGGAAAAACGCTCAGCGAAAGCAACAGGAACCTCGATGAGGTCGTAAAAATCCTCAAGGAAGAACAGCAACGCACCGGCATCAAACTCCTCTGGGGG
>JBQCGE010000023.1:0-4381 GCA_051955955.1 Verrucomicrobiota bacterium | reverse complement strand
CTTCTGGTGCGGTGGTCCGGCCCAAACCCGAGCTTAAATTAATTATGACGCAATGATTCTTTTTAACCATGGCAGGAACAAAGTATCGGATCAGATTGAACACGCCTCCAATGTTCACCGCTAAAACAGCTTCAAATTCCGCCGGTTTAATTTCCCATAACCTGGCACTTCGATTAATTGTGGCGGCGTTGTTAACCAGATAATCAGGAATCCCCAATTCCTGCAAAACAGTCTGCGCCCAGCGTTCGACCTGTACGGTTTGAGTGACATCAACCAAGGCCCAGAAATGCTCCGGGAATTTTTCATTGAGTTCCTGGATTGCCGCTTCAGTTCTTCCACAACCGACAACCTTTGCGCCTCTGGCGATAAACTCTTCGGCCATTGCGCGCCCGAGTCCTTTTGTAACACCGGAGAGCACCACCAATGGTTTATGCTTTTGCATAGAATTTTCTTAACCTGTTCAAACGCCAGTAGAATAAACCAAAGAAAAAAGCACCGCACGCATTCACGCCGAAGGTGTAACCAAGTTTGTAGGTTCGCCCGGCATTGTGGTCGGCATAGATCACAACATCATTTCCGGCGAGCAGGGAGAGCATCGCTCCCGGCATGATCGCTCCATGCAACACTCCCACTGAAAATCCCGGCGGGGTATGGCTTTCATTCGCGTGAGTGATCAAATGGTTCACGACCCAACCCCAGCAGTATGTCACCAACAGCAGCGTTGCGATGCGCGTCAGGATTTTCCGAGCCCGGCCGTTCTTTGTTGGCGCGATCAGAATGGGTTCAGCTCCTTGTGCCAAAGCAGTGCTTTCAGTTTGAGAGATCATGAACAAGAGTTGAGCGAAGAAATGGTTTCTTTAACTCCCTTCTGGCCCGAAAGTACCAGCGGAACCAGCGGATCGAATCGCGAATGGGGCGTATTTTGCTTCGTTCCTGACCATAAAGGGTTTTGATCGGAACGAATACAATCCTATAATGCGCTCGCAGTGATTGAAGCAGCATTTCCGATTCAATCTCAAACGCTGAGGCTTGCAGGCTTAATTTGCTCCAGGATTCAAGCTCCACCATTCGGAACCCGCATTGGGAATCTGGTATTTCGAGACCACAAAGCTTGCTTAACCGAGCACTCATCCATGCATTCACCCAGCGGCGCACACAGGGCATCGATTTTTCCCGTCCGATTCGATTGCCAATAATCAAGTGGGGCAAATTGGTTTCGGCAGCCTGAAGGAAATGCGGGATTTCGGCCGGGTCATGTTGTCCATCCCCATCCATGCATATTGCCCATTTAAATCCATCGGCGTAAGCCCGGGTCAGTCCTGCTTCAAGGCTGAGCCCTTTGCCCTGCGGTTTGGCATGGTGGATGACTTCGGCACCGTTTTGACGGGCCTCAGAACCGGTGCCGTCGGTCGAGCCATCGTTCACCACGTAAACCCGTTTTAAAAAAGGTTGAGCGGCACGAGTGAGGGCGCCGATACTCCTTTCCTCGTTCAGGCAAGGCATAACCAGGGCGCACTGTTCGGACCAATTCACGGCAGCAAACTACGCGATAGCTCGCGCCAGCCAAGCACATTCTGATTCCTGCTTCAGCTTTGCTTATGGTGTCAGCCGCCACTCCGACACAATCAAATTCTTTCACGCTGCGCTCCCTCGTTTGCTTTAGGTCAATATCAGGCGAACACCCGGATACAGAGCCCATTTACCTGCATTAGAGTGGAGATGACTGGCGAAAGCTTTAGCGGCTCCGTTTTACAGGCAGAGTTATGAATTTCGAGTTTAAAAAATATTTTAAGAGAGCTGGCACGAATCAGGCACCCGTTGTTATATCGATTATCATCCCGGCGCATAATGAAGAGGCGTTTCTGCCAGTGACTCTCGACGCTTTGCGGAAGCAAAAGTATCCCAATTTCGAGGTCATTGTCGTTGCCAATGGCTGCACTGACCAAACAGCCGAAGTCGCGAAAGGTCGCTGTGACCAGTTTTACGACCTAAGAGAACGCGGCCTCGGTCCCGCCCGAAACCTCGGTGCTGCGAAAGCGAAAGGTGACCTTTTGCTCTTCCTCGATGCAGACACCATTCTAGAACCGGATGCGCTCCAGATCATCGCGGCGAAATTCACGCGCAAATATGCCGCCGGCACCCTCAAGGGGGAACCAGACTCAATGCGGCTTTCCTACAAACTCATTTATTGGCTTAAAAACTTCGTGCATCAGAGCCATGCGCATCATGGGAGTTCAGGAGTCATTCTTTGCTGGAAAGATCATTTTAATGCGGTCGGCGGTTTCGATAACGAACTGTATCTAAGGGAGAATAGTGACCTGATGAAAAAGTTGCGCCAATTCGGCTGCTACAAGTACATTCAGGCCACACCCGCGATTACTTCGATGCGGCGCTATGAAAAGACCGGTGTGAGAGAGATGATCCTGCTTTGGGTGCGGGTTTGGTTCCTCTCGAATTTTTCGGACATTCGGAACCAGACATATGAGGGGATGTCAACGCGCCCGGCAATGAGTTCCAAGTTTGCCCAATGGGTGTGGAATCGGCTTGAACGGAAACGCGAGGAGTATCGTGCCCGACGAGCGAGCGTCACTTATTGACCTCCAGTTCCGCGTCAGGCTCCGTCGTAAAGGTTTTCGCCAACAGCGAACGGGAGCCGTAAAAAATCAGTGCGCAAACCGCGCCCAGAGTGTCGCAGAGCATGTCCTTTTGCGCATCCCAAATATCACCCTGGCTTCCCAGCACTGCGATACCCGCTTTCGGATCGCTTGTGACCGCATACCACCATTCGAATAATTCGTAAGCCATCGCCAAACTCATGATCGAGAACAGGGCGAATAGATAATTAATCCAGCGAATCCGGATCGCGCGGTAAAGCTCAAGCGCTTCCAATACGGCAAAGGCGTAGAAGCCGACGGAAAAATGCGCGAAGCGATCATAATTATTTCGCTCAAATCCAAAAAAACGATTCACGAAATCGAAGGGCACGCGTTCAAACGTATAATGGCCGCCGATGGTATGCAGGAAGATGAGGAACGACATCAGGATATACGCCATGTTGGTAAACTTAAGACCCCGCCAATAAAGCAACTTTAGAATGACGACAATCGGCAGGATCGTCATGTTCTCGGTGAACCAGACGTCCCGCTCGTAAGGGTGAATCGCAAGAATGGTGAACAGAATTACGTAAGTGACCAAAAGAAGCAGCGGCAGTTTAACCCCAGGTTGCATTGATTCGCGTTGCATAACGGATTGCGCCTCTCCTCACAACTCACTTTTACGCTATCCCGAAACCCGCACTCGACAGTTCCGAGCTTCCGGGCCTATCTTCCGACACAATTTATGGCGACAGTGAAACCGTTCCGGGCGTTGCGACCGAAGCCCGAGCTTGCAGCGAAAATTTGTGAATTGCCTTACGACGTGATGTCCTCCGAGGAGGCTCGTGAGGTAGCTAAGGATAACCCTCTGAGTTTTCTTCACGTGAGCAAACCGGAGATAGATCTGCCGTCCGGAACCGATTTTTATTCATCTGCAGTTTATGCCAAAGGAAAGGAAAACTTCGACCGGTTAATTGCGCAAGGTGTGCTCGTCCAGGATGAAGCGCCGCATTTTTACCTTTATCGCCAGGTTATGGGCAAGCATTCCCAAATCGGCCTTGTCGCCGTGGCGAGTTGCGAGGAGTACCTTAAGGATATTGTCAAAAAACACGAGCTCACCCGCCCTGACAAAGAAGATGACCGCGTGCGCCATATTGAAACCCTCAATTCCCAGACTGGACCGGTTTTCCTCACCTACAAAGCCGATCCGCAACTGAACTCGCGCTTTCAGGGCATCGCTTCTGGCAAGCCATCCGTCGATTTCACCGCTCCTGACGGGGTGCGGCATACAGCGTGGGTGATCGCTGATCCAGTTGCCATTGCAGAAATCGAATCTGCCTTTGCCAAAATTCCGTTTCTCTATATCGCCGACGGCCATCACCGGAGCGCTGCTGCTGCCCGCGTTTTCAAGTCCCGGAATGGCGCAGGGGAGAGCGGTTATTTTTTAAGCGTCATTTTCCCGCATAACGAGATGCAAATCCTGCCCTACAACCGGGTGCTGAAAGATTTGAACGGATTAAGCAGTGCTGACCTGCTGCAAAAGCTCGATGGAATCTTTATTATTCAGAACAATGGAAAGCCAAATCCATCCCGCAAACACGAGTTGGGATTGTACCTGGATGACAAATGGCACACCTTGAATTTTCGTCCTCATTACGCGGCCACGCAGGATCCAATCGAAAAGCTGGATGTAACTCTTTTACAAAAGTATGTGCTCCAGCCCATCTTCGGCATTGATGACCCAAGGACGAGTAAGCGGATCAACTTCGTTGGCGGCATTCGCGGAA
>JBQCGE010000022.1:0-5895 GCA_051955955.1 Verrucomicrobiota bacterium | reverse complement strand
CTATATAATGATTTCAAATTCATACTCATACGGAATCTCCTTACGCCGCAACCTAGACTTGAAAA
Source organism: Verrucomicrobiota bacterium (assembly GCA_051955955.1). Taxonomy (GTDB): domain Bacteria; phylum Verrucomicrobiota; class Verrucomicrobiia; order Limisphaerales; family SXQI01; genus DASVNK01. The sequence goes on along the minus strand of JBQCGE010000022.1, from coordinate 5,830 downwards.
TGGCTCACTCCATCGGGGATAGCGCATGATTACCTTCTCGGAACGCACCTTAAACCTGACACAGGGAGAGCGGGATAAGTGATCATAAATGCTTTGTGCTTGTCACACGCATCGCTACACGAAATTCTTGGCGGAAAAGTGACTTTGATCAAACCTCCCAGACTTCGGAAAGGCGACCTGATTGCGCTGGTTTCTCCAGCCAGTACTCCGCTCCCCGCTGAGAAAATTGAAGCGAGCGTCCGCTACCTGGAGAAGGTCGGTTACCAGGTTGTGGTGGGCTCAAATGCTGCCAAAGTTCACGGTTATCTTGCGGGAACCGACGAGGAAAGAGCAGCGGATATTAATCAATTTATTCGAGACAAAAAAGTGCGCGCCATCTTCGCTTTGCGGGGTGGCTATGGAACTCCGCGAATCCTGGATCAAGTTGATTACAGGGCCTTGCGCGCTCATCCAAAAATCATTTCCGGATTCAGTGACATTACCGCCCTTCAACTCGCGATTTTCCGAAAATGTAGGCTTGTCACCTTTTCCGGCGCGATGCCCGCGGTGGAGTTCTGGAAGGAACCCGCGCCATTCACTGAGGAGAATTTCTGGCGACAGATCACAAGCCGCACCAGGGCGGGCTTTCTTCCGGTGGAGCAGGGAAAAGCGGTGCAATGTCTTCAACCGGGACGTGCCGAGGGGATTTTGTTGGGTGGTAATCTTTCGCTCCTGGTCAGCAATTTAAGCACGCCTTACTGTCCCTCAACGAAGGGCGCACTCCTGGTTATGGAGGAGATTGAGGAAGCTCCTTATCGCGTGGATCGAATGTTTGCCCAACTCCGTAACAGCGGAGTTCTGGGCAAACTGAGCGGGCTGGCTTGCGGCCAATTCACAAGATGCGAAGCAAAAGATCCTCAGAAACCAACATTATCGATCGAAGAAATTCTCCGCGATTATGCCGAGTATGTGAAAGGACCAGTGCTCACAAATTTTCCTTACGGCCACGTGCCCGTGAAATGGACTTTGCCTTTTGGTGTAAAAGCGCGGCTTGGCGGAAAGAAGCCTGGTTTGGAGTTGCTCGAATCAGCTGTCTCTTAAAGCGCGGGCCTTGCGTTCGAAAATTGAAAACCGGTCGGATTCAATGCACTGTGTGGCGTGGGTGAGGAACTGCGCAACACTTTAAACGAAGCGGAAGTTCCGGAGGAAATTACTGGCCAGCCCCGTCGCGTGCTGGTGGGAAATGTGGTTTTGCGCCGGACCTTTTCGGCTCTGCGCCATCGCAACTTTCAACTCTTCTTTTTCGGCCAAATGGTTTCTCTCATGGGAACCTGGATGCAAAACACGGCACTGAGTTGGCTCGTTTATAAAATGACCGGTTCGAAGCTGTTACTCGGCCTTGTATCCGATTCCAGTTCCGCGCCGTTATTGTTTTTCTCTGTTTTTGGAGGTTCAGTCGCGGACCGTCATCCCAAGCGCCGGGTGCTGCTCTACACCCAAACTGCCATGATGTTCCTTGCCTTCGCGCTTACGGTTTTGAGCGCCACCGGCCATCTCACTCCGGGAATGATCGTGCTCGTTTCTGCTCTCGGAGGAGTGGCCATGGCATTCGACATGCCAACGCGCCAATCTTTTCTTGTTGAAATCACCAGCCGCGAAGACCTGCATAATGCAATCTCGCTCAATAGCGCCATCGTCAACAGCGCGCGCGTGGTCGGCCCTGCGGTGGCCGGTTTGGTCATGGCAAAAACCTCACCATCCATTTGTTTTCTACTAAATGGATTGAGTTTTTTTGCAGTGATTAGTGGCTTACTTGCGATGAAGCTGGCGCCGCATTCGCAAGTGCATCGCCCCCACAGTCCGGGCCACATCCGTGAAAGTTTTCGGTACGTCTTTATGAACCGCCGTTTGCGAATTATGTTTTCGCTCTTTGCGGTGGTCGGAATTTTTGGTTGGTCTTATTCCATTTTGTTGCCGGCTTTCGCTCGAGACATACTCAATCTGCAGGAGCGTGGCTATGGAATGCTGCTCGGCGCGAACGGAGTTGGGGCGCTCTTTGGCGCGTTGACCACCGCTGCCTTCGGCGGACAGCACAAGCCTCGGCACCTTGCCTTCACTGGACTGTATGTTTTTTCCGGGATTCTTCTTATCCTTTCAGCTTTTCACTCTTACCTGGTTTCCATGCTCTGCCTAGCGGTGGCGGGGTGGGGGATGATGTTGTTTTTTTCCACTATTAATACTTCCATCCAGACCACCGTCCACGATGAGTTTCGCGGTCGGGTAATGGGGATATGGGCCCTCGTTTTTGGTGGCATGATGCCCCTTGGGAGCTTGCAAGCTGGTTTCCTCTCGCAGAATTTCGGCGTGCTCGCCTCAATTCAGGTGGGTGCGATAATTTGTGCTGCCGCCGGGATAGCCACATGGGTGGTGATTCGCCGTTCTCCAATCACCAGCTAACTTCAGCAAACCTGGTAGCACCGGTTCAACGGCTCAGAGTTTTCCCGAGCGGGTTTTCGTCCATACCCGCCCTAGCGAGATGTGCTTTCCGGAATAACTTTCATTCAAGCGTGACTGGGTTTCTGGGCTTGGTTACCCGACACGCTAGGCGACTCTCTCGCAGGGAGCCGCCGGTTTTTTTTAACGGGCTATCTCGAAAGCAAACCCCTTCAGATATTCCGTTTCGGGAATGGTAGGGATCACTGGATGATCCGGTGACTGGGAATACGCTTCGATCTTACGAAGAACCCGGTGCGCATCGTAGGCGGCATCGAGAATCACCGATTGGAACAGCTGCGCATCGACGTGGTGAGAGCAACAGAACGTGGCGAGCACCCGGTCGCGCTTCAAAAGCTTCAATGCCCGCAGATGAATTTCCTTATAACCGCGCAAGGCATCCGGCACGGAATCCCGACTTCGCGTAAAGGAAGGAGGATCCAAAATGATTAAATCGTAGCGAGGCACCACGCGTTCATTCCGCGCGACCGTTGTGTTGGCCTTTAACCAGTCGAAAACGTTCGCTTCTTCAAACGAGCAAACTGAGCCCACTCCGTTCAGTTCCGCGTTTTGTTTTGCTGCCGCCACAGCTTCCGCGCTTTGATCCAATCCCTGCACATGCGTTGCGCCTCCTCGTGCGGCATGCAGCGCAAATCCGCCGAGAAAGCTGAAGCAGTCAAGCACCACTCCGTTTTTGGCGTGATTGGACACGAGTTGATAATTCCGTTGTTGGTCGAGGTAATATCCGGTTTTGTGGCCAGCCATTAAATCCACGTTCAGCTTCACCCCGTTCAATTGAATGGGAAATGGTCCATCCAGCTTTCCATGCACGACCTGGTGAATTTCTGGAAGACCTTCGAATTTCCGGGACCCTATGTCGTTCCGTTCAATAATAGCGCGGGGATCGAATATGGTCTTTAACGCCGAAAGGATCGCTTCTTTGCGCAACTCCATCCCGAGCGAAGAGATTTGGAAGACCAGGACATCCTCATACTTATCCACGATCAAACCACTCGGGAAATCGCTTTCGGCGTTGACGACGCGAAATGAGGTTGCCGAAGGCAACGCCTTCTGCCGGAGCGCCAATGCCTCACGGATTTTTTGCTCAATATAAGCTGGAGTAACGTCCACCCGCTCACTGTCGATGACCCGGACCTGAACCTTGGATTTGGAATTGAAAAAGCCGATTCCCAGAAACCGGTGTCGATGATCTTTTACCTGGACGATGGAGCCATCTTCAGCGGGAGCAGTGATTCGCAGAATGTTCCCTTTGTAAATCCACGGATGTCCCGCGAGTACCCGGTCTGCTTCACCGGGACGCAATATGACTGTTGGTAATGTATCGTCCATCTGCTCCAACAGATACGCTGGCCGGGAGTGATATTCAACGTCTGCTCGCGGAATTCACGTTTTGACGCTGGACTGCATCAATCAGGCGCTGCGTTGGTTCGTTCAGCGGCAATTCCATCGCGCGCTCGATGGATAACCAACGAAACGCCTGCGCTTCCTCATTCAATTGAACTAAATCGTCGCCCACAACGTCACAGGTATAGTTCAACAATATGAAATGAGCATCCTTGTAAAATTCCCTGGAGTGAATGCAATCCTGTTCCAGCACAAATCGGATGTTCGAGACATCGAGGTTTGTTTCCTCTTTGATTTCCCGCTTCAGTGCATCTTCCGAACTTTCTCCGAATTTGATTTTTCCACCCGGAATGCCCCATAAATTGCTCCATTTGTGCGTTTGAACCATGAGCACTTCATTCCGCGAGTTAAAGATTAATGCTCCAACGGTTGGAACAGGATAGATTTCACCGCGGGTGCTGGCGTGAGAGGTCCGTTCGAGATGCCAATCGCTCTTTTCCAATATCCGACGCAACTCGCCCAGATGTTCGACTAAAAGATGTGGCTCACTTTGGCGCAACTGCCTCAGCGAATTATATCCCGTCAGCACCGCGCACGACAAAACGCCACCGTGATGCGCCGTCTCAATGTCGTGCTGCATGTCTCCAATGAAAATGGTCTCGTCCGGATGAAAGGAATTTTCGGCGACGATGGAGCGGATCAATTCCGTTTTGTCCATCACACCGGTGTAGTGTTTGTGCAGGAAGCGATCGAGTCCGGTTTGTTTTGCCTGGAAAATGAAATGTTCCCCGGGAACGGCGCTTAAAATACAGGTACGCACTCCGCGAGCATCGCAAGCTTCCAGGAACTCTCGGGCATGGGGCAGGGCAGTTACGGTGTCGTGGACCTTTGCGAATTGTGTTCGAAACAGCCGCTCCAGTTGGTCCAGTGGAATTTTTGCCGCGTACCGTTCATAAAACGATTTGAACGGCAGGCAAAATTCATCCCGGAACGTTTCCAGTGTAATCTCAGGCAGGCCAGATTCACGGAAGACATGATTGGTCGTCTCAAAAACAGCGGGCAAATCGTTTACCAGCGTTCCAGACCAATCGAAAATTATATTCCGAATCATTCAGCTCACTCTGCCCAAACCTTCGCCCGGCGCAAGAATTTGGAATCCGGAACTTAGAATTCTTCCGCTCATCCCGATTTGCAGATAATCAAACTTGGGCGGTTCGTTGTTATGAAGATTTTGCAAATCCCGTTCGGAACCGAGCAATACCGCCGTGGATAATGCGTCACTCTCAGCCGCGCTCGCGCAGCGAACCGCGCCGACGAGCGCCCGATCTCCCGGCCAACCGGTTCTCGGATCAATCACATGGCCAAAGATTCGACCTTCATGAGTAAAAAATTTCCCGGACGGTCCGGAAACCGAGAGCGAACAATCCTTCAACTCGGCGACGGAAACGACCTGCTCCTCGGCACCGGGATTCTGAATACTTGGACGGCTGATGGAGACTTTCCAGCCATTTAACTCATCAATGATCAGGCCATCTCCAATCGCATACATGCTGCTTGTGCCGCCTTGCAGGAAGGCTTGTTCAACCCCGCATTCGCGCAATATCTCAATGGCAACATCAATCGCATAGCCTTTGCCGATGGACCCCAGGTCAATGGCCATCTGGTCCGTCCGCAAGAAAACAGTCTGGTTTGATTCATTAAGATCAACCTTGTCCATCCCAACATGCTCGCGTGCAGCCGCTATGTCCGACAAAGAAGGCACTGACCCTTTGCCCCGGGCGAATCCCCAACACTTGATTAATGGACCAACGGTCACATCAAAAGCACCTTCAGTAATTCGCCAAAGCTCACGGGCACGAACGAGCAAATCGAACACCATCGGGGAAACCCGTACCGGGTTCATTGACCCTTCAGCATTGATTCGCGAGATTTCGCTCATGGGAAGATAAGCGCTGAGGAGTGATTCGATTCGTCCTATTTCATCCAGTGCTTC
>JBQCGE010000021.1:0-3234 GCA_051955955.1 Verrucomicrobiota bacterium | reverse complement strand
GTGGGTGTTGTGGAAACAGTTGCTGAAGTAAATCCGACACCCCGTCAACTTGCCGCGCTTCATCGATCCATCCGGGCCGAAAACGTGAAGGCCCTTTTTGTACCACCAGGAGCTCCAGGCGCGCTTGAGCGTCAGATCGCCAAAGATGCTGGGATCAAACTGAATCATCTGGACCCATTAGAAACGGGCGAACTGGCTCCCGAGAGTTACGAATCCGGCATGAGAAACAATGCCCGCACGCTCAAAGAGCAATTGAAATAAATGGATACTCCCCCACTAAACGAAACCCATGCCAATTGCGAGCAATGCCATCCTCACCGGAAAGCAAATGAGCAAATCGTTTTGCGCGTGCGCGAGGTTAAGGTTTCCTTTGGTTCCAACACCATCCTGGACGGAGTGAACCTGGAGATCCCAAGAGGGGAAGTAGTCGCACTCATTGGGCCAAACGGCTCTGGGAAAACCACTCTGCTCCGCAGCATTCTCGGCCTGCAACCGATTGATTCCGGCAGTATCGAAATATTTGGCCATCGCGAGTTGCGCAAAGTTCTTCCCCGGGTCGGTTATGTTCCGCAAAAGCTTTCGCTCGACCGGGGATTTATTCTCAGCGTGCGCGAATTCCTGTCACTTCGGGCACGGCAGACGAGCCAATGGTTCTGGAAAAGCACCCGAGCCATCGATCAAAAGGTTTGCCAGGGATTTTCGGAGATCGGAATCGAATCGCTGCTCGATAAACCTGTGGCGCAACTTTCGGGAGGACAACTCCAACGTGTGCTGATCGCGTTCAGCCTCCTGGGTGAACCGGAATTGCTCCTGCTCGATGAACCAACCGCGGGTGTGGATACCCCGGGCGAACAAAGTTTTTACGAACTCATCAGCCAGGTACAGCAAAAACATAAACTAACGGTCATCCTCGTTTCTCATGACCTTTCCATGGTTTATCGATATGCCTCATGGGTTTACGCCCTAAACCGCGTAATTTGCTGCGAGGGAACTCCCCAGCAGGTGATGAATGCCGATTCGCTACGGCAGGCATACGGCATCCACGTTTCACCTTACGGACACCATCATCATGTTCACTGAACTATTCATGCTTAGAGCGTTCGCAGCTGCGGCTTTGCTCGGGCCAGCCTGCGCGTTTTTAGGTGTTTTCGTGACTGCCCGGCGCATGTCATTTTTCAGCGATACCATTGCCCATGGCGCTCTGGCCGGGGTAGCGCTCGGGGTTTGGTTCGGCTTTGTGGATCTAACTCTGCCTATGATTCTCTTTAGCCTCTGCCTCGCCGCCGCTCTCGTTTGGATTCGTGAGCATACAGAACTGCTCACCGATACCATCATGGCACTTCTTCTCTCAGGCTCAGTCGCCCTCGGCGTAATTGTTCTTTCCATGCTCCATGGTGGCCAGGCACAAATTCATTCTTATCTATTTGGCGATATCCTAGCGATTGGCAATATCGACGTCCTGCTTTCCGCGTTTCTTTTTGTGCTCCTGTTCCTCATTCTTTTTTGGAAGCTTAGTGAAATAACTTTGCTCTGCGCTCATGAGGATTTGGCTGCGACCTGCGGACATCCCATTCGCCTGATGAATTATCTTTTTATCATTGCTCTCACCGTTACCGTTGCGCTTAGCATCCGCCTGCTAGGGATCATACTCGTGACCGCACTGATCGTTGTCCCACCGGCTTCAGCTCGAAACATCAGCCACAATTTGAGGCAACAAATCATTCTCAGTATTGCGCTCGGATTCATTGGAGGCGTGGGTGGGATTATTTTCTCCTATCAACTCGATGTTCCTTGCGGACCTGCCATTGTTCTCACAAGCATTGTTTTGTTCGTGATCACCCTCGGACTGCGGATGAGCTTAAAATTTCCACGAAACAGTTCGCGCTATGAAACGGCAATGCAGTAAAAGCAAAGCACCTTTTAATGCCGCCGATCAACTGCGCGACCACGCACGCAAGCTGACTGGTCCTCGGCGCAAAATCCTGAATTTGCTTGAATCGGAAGCGCATCCCCTCACAATCCGCGAATTGTTCGAGCGCCTCCCGTCCGGATGTTGCGACCTCGCCACGCTCTACCGCTCAATTCACCTTCTCCAGCAATTGAACCTTGTTAAACGATTCGATTTTGGGGATGGGATTGCCCGCTTTGAATTGACCAATCACTCCCACCATCATCATTTGATTTGTCGCGGTTGCTCCGCAGTGGTGGAGATTGAGGATTGTTTTCCCGAGGAACTGGAACAGCGAATTGCAACCGGCAACGGGTTTACCTCGATTACTCATAAACTCGAATTTTTTGGGATTTGTCCCTCTTGCCAAGGCGAGTAGATTGCTCCATATGAAAATTGTAGCTGCATTGGTCCTTTCGGGAAGTATTGGCGTGAGTTCACTTTTCGCCGCTGAATCACCAAGCACAACGCCCTCGACTCCTGCCCTTTCAACAACTCCTCCCGCTCGTTCTGCTCCTGGCACTGTGGTTCGACCTGGCGAAGGTGCGGCCTCGCAGAGACGCGAAAGCATTTCCGAACAGGAACGGCAAAAAATTCGTGCCGCTTCGGATAAATATCGCGAGGAACAAAAAGCCCTTTACGAAAAACTCCGCGCAGCCCGAGGCGAATTGGAAAGAACGGTTCAAGGCAAAACTATTGATGAGCAGGCGATTCGTGAAAAAGCGGCCGTGATTGGCCAAATTGAAGGCGACCTGGCCATCATTCGCGCGAAACAATATCACGATCTCCAGGCCATTCTCCCCAAGGGCACGAATGCTTTCGCCCGGCCTGGTTCCACCAATACCGCTAAACGTCTCCAGGAACTCCGCAGAAGGCCAGCAATTGCCCCTTCTCAAGGAAGCAGCATCACACCGCTCGAAAAGAAATAATCGGCGGGCAACTTACTGGCGGTGCATTAAGCCAACTGCTTCCTGCACCTTTTCGAAGCCATGCTCCTGCAATAATTCCCGAAGTCCCGTAACGATCTCACGGGCAATGGAGGGACCTTCGTATACCATCCCGGTGTAAACCTGGACCAGGGTGGCCCCGGCAATGATTTTTTCCCAGGCATCACCGGCGTGAAAAACCCCGCCCACTCCGATAATTGGCAGTTTGCCTGATGTTTGCTTGAATATATGCGCCACGATTTCGGTGCTTCGCATGCGGAGTGGTTTGCCGCTTAGCCCACCTGTCTGTTTATAAACCCTGAAAGAGCGGGGTGAAGGGTTGGTGGGACGGGTAATCGT
>JBQCGE010000020.1:0-2661 GCA_051955955.1 Verrucomicrobiota bacterium | reverse complement strand
TCGCCGACGACTGCGCGGTCAATCTCGGCTTTGCGACGCATGAAGCGTTCAATGTTTTTCTCAACCGTAAGAAGGCCGTTGTTGAAGAAATGCTTTTGAATATGGTCCGCAACTCGAATGCGGAATTCAGCATTTGCCGACAATTGCTGCCAAATCCATTGGGGATTACTTTTTTGAACGCCCGCATCTCCCGCGGGGAATGGACCGGTCCGGTCGCGGTTGATTTCCCAGGGCAGGAGCGTGTGTTCTGAATCATGGGCGAAAAATCTGAATCCCTGGCGGGCGGAAGGATTTCGGTTACGAATGCCAAACCAGTTATTTGGTTTCTGGTTGCCCAGGAAATTCGAAATCGGAGCGTCCAGGTTCCCCGTGTAAAGAATCACCAGCATATAATCGATCAGGTTATCCACATCGAGGAGGACTGGATAATTTGGGTTGGGAGTTCCATCCGGATTATTCCCCTGTAACTTTTGGTAAGCGGCATCGCTGGCCAGCCCGGCTTTTGCCTGATTATAGAGGTTGTTCCAGGCGAGCATGTTTCCATCCGTCGCATAAATGGAGTAATCCGATTCCGGAGCCACCTTGATCACATCATAATCCTCTTTCGTTCCTCCAAAATACGATGCCGCATAGCTGGCTTCCGGTCGTTCGCAGGTGTTGAACAAACCCCAATACTGACCATTGATATAAAGGTGATAAAAATTGCCGCGCTCGGCGTTGTAACCCATCTCCAACTGGGTATCGCGGGAGAATTGGTCACGTAGAAAAACACCATTGGCGTCGCCCTGAAAACTCCATGAATAGTTCTGGAAGGTGCGCAAATCAATGCCATCGAATTCGCTCGTTCCATTCTTCCCAAAGAGGGGGTAATTCAGCTTGCCCGCTCCGTAATCGTTTCTGAAGAACAGGCGAAACGCATGCTTCGGATTATCAGTGCTTCGACTAAACCCACCACGAATACGGAGGCCAGCATCAATTTGAAATCCTTTCGTTCCGTCCGGGTAAATTAATTCCAGGGAACAAGGGCGTTCCCATGTCCGCGTGTCCTGGTTTGGGTTCGCGTAAATGCCGGTAGTGGGGTCAAATAAATCCCCCAACTTCATGACAATTGAAAATGTGGGAATGGTTTTTAGGTCGTCTTTGATCGTGTCTTTATAGGCGGGACTGTTCACCACGTCAGGATCCATGCCGTAATCCACCACGTTCCGTCCCCATGACGAGGGCCATCCCGGAGGTGCTGCGCCTGTCGGCGATTGATGAATCACATCCTCGAGAAAGATGTAGGTCTCCGTATCGACATTGGACGGTTTGAATCCTGCCTTGAATGCAGCAGCTCGGAGCACCGTCGTTTCGCGAATGGCAATCGGTCCGGAATAGATAAATCCAGTCGTGTCCGTGGGTGGCACGCCGTTGGTGGTATAACGAATCGTTGCGCCTTCGGTTGCGGTTGTAATGGTCAGGTCAAAAGGCGTATCGTAAAAACCGCGGCCCTGGCTGAACTTTGTATCTTTTACGAAATCGATTATTGCACCCGTATTTGCGGCACCTGCGGTCGCTGGCTGGAAAAAGGCGTAATTCGTATCCGAGTTGAAGCCGTATGAGTAGCCATCCTTTTGCGCAGGGTAAGCAGGAGTAAATTCAGTTGCCACTGTTCCATCCGGAGTAAATAGACCGAGGTATTCACCCGAAGAACTCAGGCTGAAATTTGCGTGAAGATTTGGGCTGCTCCGATTTTTTCCCGAAGCAAAAATCACGACATAACCACCTGCTGGAAGGTCAAGCGGCGGAAACTCCCACTTGCGCGGCTGTGATGGGTCGTCCGTGAGAAACCATTCCTGAAGGTTCACGTTCTCCGTTCCGTAATTGTATAATTCGATCCAATCGGAAAGATCGCCATCCTCATCGAGGAGCGTGGGAAAGGCCATGATTTCGTTAATCCGCACCTGGGTGGCGGCCGATAGCTCAGGACCTGCAAACCAAATCAGGACAGCTAAATAAATTAATTTCCAATTCATAAGCACAACTCAGTCGATTACTCCGATGTGGCGGTGCGCGAAGTATCGACGAAAATATGATTTTGTAAATTTTTACAGCATGTCCGCTGCCAGAAAATTCAGAAATGCACGGAATCGGTTTCCTAAGGGGGCCAAAACGCTGCTTTCGCGCGCAGTTTGATTTTAACCAGGCGCTTCGCCCCTGGTTGGCTGTTCGAGAAAATTGACAACCTCCAGCCCCTGTTACACTCTCCACGCATGGCGAAACCAGCTTTGGGCCGCGGCCTGGGTGCGCTCATGGGCGGAAACTCGCCCGGAGCGAAAACTCCCGCCCCTGCCCCCGCTCAACCCGCGCCTGCTCGCGAATCCGTCCCGGTTGCCCCGACTGCCGCCGGGGAGCAGGTTCATCGCGTACCCATCACGCAGATCAAACCGTGTCCTTTCCAGCCTCGAAAACATTTCGAAGAAGAACCACTAAAGGAATTGGCCGATTCAATTCGCGAGCAAGGCATCTTGCAGCCCCTCGTAGTCCGTGCAAGCGAAGGGGGGTACGAATTAATCGCTGGTGAACGGCGCTGGCGCGCTGCCCAAATTGCAGGATTGAATGAGTTGCCTGTGTTGGTTCGCCAGGCCGATGACAAAAAAGTCTTGGAGCTGGCTCTGATCG
>JBQCGE010000019.1:0-5122 GCA_051955955.1 Verrucomicrobiota bacterium | reverse complement strand
CCGGAGCTCGGCCGGTAACAGAGAGCGGGAGTGATTCGGTTGAACTACGGCAAATCAAAGTGACCTGGGAATCCGATTTCATCAACGCTCCAGGGGTTTTCGAGGTTTATACCAACAAAGCATGGAGCGAGGATATGGTAAATGAACTCGTGGGAGTTGAAAAAGTCCAACCACTTCAATCTTCTCCGACCATCATCCCACCAGCTGCAAATACTTTGGAGACGGGAGTGACTTCGACCAACTCCAGCGATGAATTCCTGGCCGAACAGCAGGAAGCACCTGTCGATTCGTTCCCGGCCATTACGTTTTATCCAGATGGATCGTGCGATTCCGCCGAAATCGTGCTTGCATCCAAGAATGACGAAGACAGCCGCCGACTTGCGGTTCGCCTTTCAGGAATCCTGGGTTCGATCACCAGCCATCCTGTTCAACAAGAAAGCATCGACGACTTCGAGGAATGGGATTCAGCCGATGAGAGTTCATCCCCAGAATCGGCCTCGAGCTCCGTGGCCGGGCCCAATTTTGCCCAGGCAGAATAAGGCTGTCGCAAGCAGTCTTTTTCCGAGTGGGTTCCCCTCCCCTTCACCGTATCATTCATTCGCCCTTAAGAAGCGACGTGAATGCGAAGGTTCCGTTCTTTTGGAGGTCGTCCTCGCGCTGGCTCTTTTTTGAGGAGCCGCCACTGTGATCATGGCGGGGCTGCATTCCTCCGTGGAAGCCGCGGAACGTTTGCGACTGCATACGCATGCCATGAATCTGGCAATTTCCGTGATGTCCGAAATGCAGATGCACATTCGTCCCGTTACCAGCATTGGTCCTGAACCCATGCCACCACCCTTCGAGAAATGGAAATACCAGATCATCGTTTCCCAATCACAAAGTGGCCCAATTCAACCCGACTCGCTGCAATCAGTGGAAGTGGTCATTACCCATTCCGAGGAGAGCGCGGTTCAACGCCTCTCGCGCCAGTTCCGCAGCAGCGAGATTGCGGCAGCAGCAACGAATTCCATGAATGCGGAAATGGAAATGACTGAATTTTGAGAATCGACCTCCAGAATAAAATCGCGCGATGCCCATGTCGGAACATGGGCCAGCGTGCTTTTACTTTGGTGGAAGTGGTGCTCGCAATTTTGATCATTGTGGGAATCATGTCGGTCCTTCTCTACTTTTATCAACGGGCCGCCGAGACGCGGGAACTGGTCATGAAGGAAACAGAGTTCATCTCCGTAGGCCGTCTGTTTTTTGAAAAGATTTCAACCGAACTGCGCGGAGCGCGAGTTGATCCCGAACAATTTGCTGGGATGGAAGGGAGTTCCAACTCGATCACCTTCGTGTGCACAGCGTTGCCGCAGGTAAGCAAATGGATCGTGCCGACAAATGAGACCGTCTTTGTTCGGCCCACAACCGATTTGGTGCGTGTTCATTATGGGCTGCTCACTAGCGGATTAAGCACAGGAACCAACCTCAACGACTCGTTGGGGGTTGAACGAACCGAGATCATGTTGGTTGCGAATAATTCACTCATCTCCACCAATTCGACCAACTCCCTCGAAACTGCGGAAAGCACAAATTCAGATTTTTATATCCCGCCATCAATGACCAATTTGCTGGGCGCCACCAATCAACTGACCAACCCGGATGCGCTCCTGACCGATAAAATTAAAACCCTCCAATTCCGCTATTGGGACGGGAAAACATGGCTCAACGAATGGAGTTCGCTTCGGCTGCCGATTGGAGTCGAAATCACCATCAGCCAGGATCCTCCACCGGAACCCACCACCACTCAGAGCGAGAGCAATGCCAGTGAAGTCTTTCGGCGTGTGCTTTATCTGCCGAACAGTTCGTTTTCGCAGATCGACACCAACAGCCTAAGCTCGAGCACAAACAGTTTTGAGGAGATGCTGCCATGAGCATTAAGCCGAAGGGGCAAAAGGGATTTATCCTCATCGTTGTTCTCGTGGTCATTATTCTTTCATCAATGGTTGCCTTAAGCCTGATGTTCCGGTTGCAGGCAGAGCAATCAAGCTTTTCGGCTTCGGCGGGCTCTGAACAGGCCTGGTACACCGCAATCAGTGGCATCCAACAGGCGATGCAACTCGCCAGTACTCCGGGCGATGCGGCCAACTGGCAGAACAACCCCGGCGCATTGCACCACCAGCTTGTATATGACGATGGGAGCGACAAATGGTACTTCACCGTTTACTGCCCGCCCGCATCCAGCGAAGAGCAGCAGATTCGGAACGGAATGGTGGACGAGAACAGCAAACTGAACTTGAACAAGGCCACTGCTGGGATGTTGCACAAATGCATGACTTTACCTCCACAGGTCATCGAAGCAATTGCACCAGGATCGACCGGCGTCACGAATTCCAGCGTTGTTGATCCAAATTTTTTTGGGATTGCTGTGCGTCAACAGTTCACCACAATGGATGATTTGCTCAAATTGCCTGGGATGCTTCCGGGCATGATTTACGGAGAGGATGCAAATCACAATTACCATTTGGATCCCAACGAAGATGATGGCGTATTAAGTTTTCCCCCGGACGACGGAGATGGGCAGCTCTTTCTCGGCTTGCAGGAGGTGGCGACGGTCTTTAGCTATGAACTGAATCAAACGAGGGAAGGGCTTCCGCGCCTTCAGCTGAATTCCGTCAGCATTACCAACGTTCAGGATGCTGCGTTCCCGGAGAAAACACTCCAATACCTCCAACTCGCTGCAGAAAATAAAATCCTGTTCACGAACGCGGCTGACCTGCTCGAAGCAACCAATAAATTCAAGGATGCGCAGGGGAAGGAAATTGTTGTTGATTCTGGAATCACGGGCAAAGAATTGCCGCTGGCCCTGGATCGATTCACCGCCTCGTTTGACCAGCGCCTGGTTGGCCGACTAAATATTAATACAGCGAGCACGAAGGTGCTGATGGCCTTGCCCGGATTGAGCGCGGAAAAAGCTGAAGCAATTGTCTCCACCCGTGAAGGATTGGCGCCTGAAATACGTCAATCCATCGCCTGGCTGTTCCAGGAAGGAATTGTCGATGCAGCGCTGTTTAAACAACTCGCGCCATTAATCACGACACGGAGCCTGCAGTTCCGCTTTAACGTGGTGGGATACGCTCTGCCTTCCAGGCGGTATCGTGTATTTGAAGTTGTGATTGATACGGCGGACAAACAGCCGCAGATTATTTACTTGCGCGATATCAGCCGGTTTGGGCTGCCATTTGCGCTCCCGAGCGACCAGGAAACAACCGATGTTGGCCAAAGCAAAGTCTAATAACTCGCCGGAACTCATGCTGCTTAAAAGCAGACCGGCATCCACGCGCAATCGAAAAGCGATTACCGCAATCGATATCGATGGTTCCATCCTTCGGGTAGTGACCGCATCGCTTTCCGGCAAAACGCCGAAAATTACGCGAATTGCATCCACTCCCATTGAATGGCCCACAGAAAAAAAAGGAACCGCGGCTGCCGATGGCGCTGCGATCAAAAAAGCACTCGCAAACCTCGGAATCAAACCGAAGGAGGCGGCGCTTGCTGTTCCGCGCGGGCAGGTAGTCCTCCGTCCACTTCAGGTGCCGATGGCGAGCGATTTGCAGGAACTCGCCGCAATCGTGAATTTCCAAATCGCGAAGGACCTGCCCTTCCGCCTGGATGAAGCCACAGTTGATTTCAAGGTACTGCGCGTGGTGGAGCTTCCGAAGGTGGCGGAGCCGAGTGAAACAAACACGGAGAGCGGAGCGGGTAAAAGTCTTGAGATTTTAGTTGGCGCGGTAAAAACCGAAGTGGTGAATTATTACCGGGATTTGGCGCAAGCCGCCGGTTTCAAACTCGCGGCACTCGGCCTGCGCTCAGCCGTTCAGGCCCGCTGTCTTGAAGTGTCTTCCGCCGATAGTTCTGGAAAAGATATTTTGCTCGTATCAGCACGGCAGGATGAGATCAGCATTGAAATTATCCGTGGCGGCAAATTGCTTTTCAGCCGCGTGGCGGCTGTCCCTGAATTTGCGAGCGGAGGTCAAAATCAAGGCGGCAATTCGGGAACGAACTCGGAAGAACAATCGCGTCAAAAGTTGCTTGATACTCTTTCCGTCGAGGTCGTCCGCAGTTTGCATGGCTACGAGGGAACTCCAGGCTCGATGCCCATTCAAAAGCTGTTGGTGAACGGTTCGACTGGAATGGAGAATGAAATTCTCCAATTGCTCGCGGCCAAGCTGGGATTGCCCGGCGGGATATTCGATCCTGCGAGCGGGCTCAAACTTCCCAAGAAAGATAGTGCTGAAAGTGCGGCAGCAAGTGCGGCCATTGGTCTGGCAATAGGGTTCCTCGAACCCGCAGGACTTTCGATCGATTTTGCCAATCCGAAAAAGCCGCCGGTCGAAGGCCACGCAAAAAGAAAGCAGGCTTTGTTTGCGGTAGCCGCATTGCTCGCGGTGCTGATTTCGGTCTTTGGTTTTCGCGCACATCTCATCCGCAAGCGGATGAAGGTTAAAGAAGCGGTGCAACAAGAACTGACCGCGGCAGAAAAGAAACTCCCCGTCTACAAACGACTCATGACACAAACGAAATCGGTTCAAAGTTGGCTGGCAGATGACCAGGATTGGCTGGATCACCTGGCCTTCCTGAGCGCAATATTGCCCCCGGCAGACCAGGTGTATGTAAGTGCGATCAATACCACTCCGCAACATGTAATTCGCCTGTCCGTTCAATCGAAATCTGGCGAATTGCTGGCCGAATTGGATAAAAAATTGCGCGCTGCCGGGTATGAAGTGAAGCCGCTTTCAATTACCCCTGCGAATGATAAATACGGCTATAACTTTCGCACCACGGTGGAGTTGGCCGTTCCCAAAAAGATGAAGCCGGATCTGAAGAACGCCAAACCACCCGCCCGGCCGACTGATGATTCGCCTCCAAAAACCGCTTTCAAAACGCAAGCAAGCGAGGTGCGCCTATCATGAAGAAGCGTGAGAAGATTTTAGCCGGAATCATTTTTGGAATGTTCGGGCTCATGGTGGTCGGTTTCGGATTGCGTGCGATGTTTCTGAAGCCGCTCATGGAGATCGACAAGCAAACCACCGTTCTGCGTGATAAGATCGCAAAGATCAACCAGGAACGGCGCGATTATTTCACC
>JBQCGE010000018.1:0-3268 GCA_051955955.1 Verrucomicrobiota bacterium | reverse complement strand
ATTGCGAGAGCTGGCTGCGACCGAAGAAGTCACGAACCACCGCAGACAACGCTTTTGGATTGATCAACTTTTGCGGGGTCATCGTATCGACGCCCTGATCGAACAAGGTCATGCGTTCCTTGACCAACCGTTCCGTGCGGGCCAGGCCCACGCGGCATTGGTTCGCAAGCAATTCACCCACCGTTCGAACGCGGCGGCTGCCCAGGTGATCGATATCGTCCGTTGTCCCCTCACCTTTTTTCAGGCTCAGCAGGTATTTCGTTGCGGCGACGAGATCTTCCTTGGTCAATACCCGGGTGTCCTCATTCTCCTTGAGGCCGAGTTTCTGCATGATTTTGTAACGCCCCACGCGGCCGAGATCGTAACGCTTCGGATCAAAGAAAAGACGTTTGATCAACGCGCGCGCATTCGCTGCCGTGGGAGGATCGCCAGGACGGAGGCGGCGGTAAATATCCTTGAGCGCTTCCTCTTCGTTCTTGGTCGGGTCCTTTTTGAGGCATTTAATAATAATGCCTTCGTCCGACGTGGTATCCACCACACGGATTTTGTTTGTCCCGAGCTCCGCGATTTGCTTTACAACCGCTTTCGAAAGCGGTTCAAACGCACGAGCTACGACGATCCCCTTGTCCGGATCGACTGCGTCTTCGATCAAAACTTTATTTTGAATGTCTTCAAGCGCTTCCGCCTGCTTAATGCTGAGTTCCTCAATGTTGTAGAACAACTTGAGAATATCGAGGTCCGAGCTGTAACCGAGCGCGCGGAAAAATGTAGTCGTGAGGAATTTGCGGCGGCGTTTTTTCCGGTCGAGATAAACGTAAAGCAAGTCGCTCGTATCAAATTGAGCTTCGTACCAGGAACCGCGATCTGGAATAATACGGAAGGAATGGAGCGTTTTTCCGTTCGGATGCTGGGTCGCTTCAAAGGCCAAACCAGGTGAACGATGCAACTGGCTGACAATGACACGTTCAGCGCCATTGATCACAAATGTGCCCTGCGGCGTCATGAGCGGCAGTTCGCCCATGAATACTTTTTCTTCCTTCGTGCCGGCTTCTTCCTTCAGCAGGAAGGTGACATGCAACGGAGCGCCGAAAGTAATCCCTTCCCGGAGGCACTCGAGCCAATCGAGCTTTGGCTCACCAATTTCATAACTGTGATAATCAAGAACGATCTTCCCATCGTAACTTTCGATCGGGAATACTTCAGTAAAGACCGCTTGCAGCCCCAAATTCTTGCGTTTGGACTGGGCGATTTCGGCCTGGAGGAATTCCTTGTAGGAATTGACCTGCACCTCAATCATATTGGGCGGTGCGATCACCTCTTTAATTTTTCCGAAATTTATACGTTCTGCTCGAGATGGCATTTGTACCTCATTTTGCGGCGAAGTCGTCTACCCTCGCCAATTCAATTACTATAGACGATAGAATACCGGCGCCTTTGGGGTGCCAAAGGTGAACACCGGTAATAACAAATCTTGTTTTTTTATGGGACGAATCTCTGGCTTAACAGCTTGTTAACCTCTAATTCGGGACTGAAATTGGGATGGCGGTTCAATCCGCCATCCCAGTGTAACAGATCTTTACTTAATTTCAACTTTCGCGCCGGCTTCTTCCAATTTCTTCTTGGCGGCGTCAGAATCGGCCTTGTTTGCGCCTTCAAGAACAGGCTTTGGAGCGCCTTCAACCAATGCTTTGGCTTCAGCGAGACCCAAACCAGCCTTGACTTCGCGAACGGCTTTGATGACAGCGATCTTCTTGTCAGCGGGAACAGAAGCCAAAATCACGTCAAACGCGGTCTTCGCTTCAGCAGCGGGAGCTGCTCCACCAGCGGGTGCCCCGGCAGCGGCCACAGCCACAGGCGCGGCGGCGCTTACGCCCCACTTTTCTTCCAATTGCTTCACCAGGTTGGCAGCCTCGAGGACTGTCAACGCACTTAATTGATCAACTATTGCTGCTACGTCAGCCATATTACCTTTCAGTCTCGTCGTGAAACGTGGCGTTCGTTTCGATTAAGCATGCACGCCAGCAGGCCGACGATTTACTAGTTTTACTTGTTTCTGCTCCCCCTCCCGTACTCCGGGAGAGGAAATTGGGTTAGCCTTGCGGCTGTTCTTTGTCGATCCGGGCCTGGATAGCGCGAGCCAACTGTCCGCCTGGAGTATTGATCATCCGCGCAAGCTGGGCGGCTGGCGCCTGGATGACTCCAAGAATCCTTCCACGGAGAACTTCCAGCGACGGCAGATCGGCCAATTCCATCAAGTCCTTGTTCTCAAGGCGCTTGCTGTTCAAATAGCCAAAATGGACCGCTCCCTTTGAAGTTTCCTTGTTAAAGGTCTTCAGGATTTTAGCCGCAGCCGAGACATCTTTCTGCCCGGTGACGACCGCTAATTGGCCCGCAAGGGTTCCGCTCAAATCCGCAACTCCAGCTTCTTTAGCCGCGACGCGGAAAATCGAGTTTTTCACCACATGCACTTCCGATCCCGCGCCATGCAGGCGTTTACGGAGGTCGGTGAAGTTCGTTACGGTCAATCCCCGGTAATCAAATACAATGAAAAAAGGCGAGGAGTTGAGCCGCGTAACATATTCCTGGCTGATAAATTTCTTTTCTGTACGCATACTTTATTGCTTCAGTTTAGGCAGCGGTTGCAAGATCCCGTGAATCCAGTCTCACCGGGGGGCTCATGGTTGCCGAAAGCGTGCAGCTTTCAACGAAAGTTCCCTTCACGCTCGAAGGTTTGGCTTTGATGACCGCGTCGATCACGGCGCGCACATTCTCAACAATTTGCTGAGGTGTGAATGAACGCTTGCCTACAGGCACCGCAACGTTGCCACCTTTGTCCACCTTGAATTCCACACGGCCCGCCTTGACTTCCTTCACAGCTTTCGCCGTGTCATCCGTCACCGTGCCGGTCTTCGGGTTCGGCATCAATCCGCGAGGCCCGAGAACTTTACCCAGCTTGCGGACTTCAACCATCGCGTCCGGAGTGGCAATCGCGACGTCGAAATCGGTCCAGCCTTCGGTGCACTTCTTGATCATGTCATCAAACCCGACATGCTCCGCTCCTGCTGCTGTGGCTGCATCAGCCGCTGCGCCAGGACGCGCAAAGACGAGCACGCGAACAGTCTTGCCACTGCCGTGAGGAAGCGGGACAGTTCCACGAACCATCTGGTCGGATTGCCTTGGATCAACGCCAAGGTGGAAAGCCACTTCAACCGTTTCGTTGAACTTGGCTTTTGGGAATTTACCCAGGATTTCTACTGCGTTTTGAAGC
>JBQCGE010000017.1:0-4130 GCA_051955955.1 Verrucomicrobiota bacterium | reverse complement strand
AGAATTTATTCGTGCCCATTACCGCGGGAATTATCCCGGCCAGTTCCTGAGGCAGGAATACAAACAGAGCGGGTAACTGGATTAATCCACCGCCACCCACGATGGCATCCACAAACCCCGCCAGAAACGCAACAAACAATAGTGCAATCAACCCCGCGCGCCTTCTCTACCCCACTTGCGGTAAAGCCGAAAGGGTTTTCAGGATCAATTTGTCGAATGCCCTTCTTCGGGATAAAGTCCCGGCGTGTTTCGTCCCTGCATAGATTTGCATGATGGGCGGGTGAAACAGATCGTTGGCGGCACACTGGATTCCCGGGAATTGCGAACCAACTTTGTTTCAGAAAAGCCCGCCGAATGGTTCGCCGATTTGTACCGACGCGATGCTTTGCATGGCGGGCACGTTATCATGCTCGGGCCCGGCAATGAACATTCTGCAAAGGCCGCGCTCATAGCCTATCCAAAAGGTTTGCAAATCGGTGGCGGCATCAACCTGGAGAACGCGCAATTATGGCTTGAAGCGGGCGCTTCTCATGTGATTGTGACCTCCTGGATTTTTCGCGAAGGCAGAATCGAATGGGAGCGGTTGGAGAAACTGGCTGGAAAGATTGGGCGGGAACAACTGGTGATCGATCTAAGTTGCAGGAAGCGGGATGGGCGTTATTTCGTGGTGACGGACCGTTGGCAGAAGTTTACGGACACGGAACTTGGCCCGGAGGTTTTTCAAAAGCTTGAAACATACTGCAGCGAGTTCCTGGTTCACGCGGTCGACGTCGAAGGTCTCTGCCAGGGAATTGATCATGAGCTGGTGAAACAGTTGGCGAATTGGTCGCGACTTCCGACCACGTATGCCGGAGGAGCTAAATCACTGTCTGACCTGGAAGAAGTGACTCGCATGAGTCAAAACCGTGTCGACCTCACCATCGGTTCCGCGCTCGACATATTTGGCGGATCACAGGTGCGCTACGCGGATTGCGTTGAATTTAACCGCTCGCTGAACGGGCAAAGCTGACCAGTTATTTCCTGGCATTTTCTTCTGGAGGTTTGCTGTATACCTCCAGGAACCAGCCCAGCGCTTTCCGCAGTTCCTCATCCGATAATGCGTGGCCGCCCTCGAAGCTCTCCAGTCGAACTTTGGCAAAACCATTACTGATGAGGCTTTCTTTCACTTCCTCATGATGCGCTGGCGTGGCGATTTTATCTTTGGTACCGCTGCTGAGGTATATGGGAGTGCGCTTAAAGCGAACCGCAGGATCGTAAAGTTGCGCCGCTTTGCTCGCCATATCCTGGTTCACGCCGCCCATAAAAACTCCAACCAAATTGTAGCCTTTCTGGGCAAGAATCGCCCCAATCACACCCGACCATTTAGCGCCTCCCGAAACCCCTGCCGCGACGATCGGCCACTTCTTTGAGCCGGGCCAGGTTTTGTTCACGTGATCCAGCAGCGAGGATATCAATCCCCACCGCCACGGCGGATTATCGTTGGGCGGCTTGCCATACGGTCCATCAACCGCCATCACGATCCACCCAAGCCGCAGAGCTACATTCGTGAATGCGGGCATGACACGAATGCTGGAAGCCTCGCCATCGCTGCTCGCGCTGACCAATAAGATCGGCGTGGGAATCTCCGGATCAAACCCGGACGGGACCGCAATGGCGGCCCGCGCGAAATCGACAGTCGGATTCTTGCTACTCGCAATCGCAAGTTTGGCAGCAGATGTCAGAGGAACTCCAAATTCAAGAATGCGGTTTGGCGGAATTTTATACGGAACGTTTGTTTCTGTATTCGAAACTGAATGGGTCGAGGGCTCCACCGCTTCAACCTCTGCGGCAAGCGCGTTCGTCGCGGAATCGGGGACAGCCGCCTTGGCTGCTACTCCAGCCATGGCAAAAATCATGAATAAGGAAACAACTCTCATGGCAACACTCCGACTTCTCAGCCGCACGCAACCTACTTGTTTTGTGATTTCAATTAAAGAGCAAAGCTCGCATTTAATCTGTTGAGAGGTATTTTCTGCTTTGTCTCCGGCATTTGAATATGGGAGTGTAGGAGAAATTATTCTGAAACAAGGAGGAAAATGAAACTCAGTCCATGGAAAACAGCAGCGCTGTTTTTTGCACTTCTAGTGGCTCTCGCAACCCCGGCATTTGCAGGTGACGCAGCCTTGCCGAAACCGATTGATATTCCATTCAAAAAATTCGTCCTGAAGAACGGTCTCACACTGATTGTAAGCGAAGACCACAAAGCGCCAATCGTCGCGTTCAACGTTTGGTATCATGTCGGATCAAAGAACGAGAAGCCAGGACGGACCGGTTTCGCCCATTTGTTCGAGCACCTCATGTTCAACGGGAGCGAAAATTTCAATGATGACTATTTCAAGGCTATGGACCAGATCGGCGCAACCGACCTGAACGGCACCACCAGCGAAGATCGGACTAATTATTTCGAAACCGCACCAAAAAATGGCATTGATATCGTCCTCTGGATGGAGTCGGACCGGATGGGACACTTCGCCGGCGCAATTTCCAAAGAACGCCTGAATGAGCAGCGCGGGGTCGTGCAAAACGAAAAACGCCAGGGAGAAAATCAACCCTACGGCAAGGCTCACGAATTAATCACACGCGCAACTTATCCCGCTCACCATCCCTATTCATGGACCGTGATTGGCTCAATGGAGGATTTGAACGCCGCTTCCCTCGAAGATGTTAAGGAATGGTTCAAAACGTATTACGGCGCGGCGAACGCCGTCATCGTCATCGCAGGCGATGTGAACACAGACGATATTTACAAAAAGGTAGAAAAATATTTTGGTGATATTCCTTCCGGCCCTCCGATTTCGAAATTTGAGACATGGGTTGCAAAACGGAGTGGATCACAACGCGAGATCATGCAGGATCGTGTTCCCCAGGCGCGCCTTTACAAAGTATGGAATGTGCCTGAATTTCGCTCTGAGGATGCGGACATGCTCGACCTGTTTTCATCAGTTTTGACCTCGGGCAAGAACAGCCGTTTATATAATCGCCTGGTTTATAAGGAGCAGATCGCAACTTCGGTTTCAGCTTATATCGATGCGCGGGAAATTGGCAGCCAGTTCCATGTCGTCGTCACCGCCCGGCCTGGCGAAGATCTCGCGAAAATCGAAAGCATTTTGAACGAAGAGTTACAAAAGGCGATCAAGGATGGGCCCACCTCGAAGGAACTCGAACGCGTCAAGATTGAGCATCTTTCCTCGTTCATCCGCGGCGCAGAACGCATCGGCGGCTTTGGTGGCAAATCTGATATTCTGGCAATGAACGAAACCTTTACGGGCGACCCCGCTTTTTACAAGGAAAGCCTCCGACGTGTTCGCGAAGCCACCCCCGCGCAAGTCAAACAAGCGGCGCAGAAATGGCTGACCGACGGCGATTACAACCTGGAGGTGCATCCGTTCCCGGAATACGCCACGATAAAAACCGATGTGAATCGCTCCGCCGGCTTGCCCAGGCTTGGAGAAGTGCCCGACGCAAAGTTCCCCGAGTTGCAACGTGCAACGTTGGACAATGGCTTGAAAATCGTCCTCGCCGAGCGGCACACAATCCCGGTCGTCAATTTCAATCTCGTGCTGGATGCGGGTTATGCGGCGGATCAATTTGCCATTCCCGGCACTGCCAAATTGGCCATGAGCATGCTCGATGAAGGGACCAAAAGGCGTTCCTCCCTGGAAATCAGTGAACAACTGCAATTGCTCGGCGCGGAGCTTGGGAGCGGTTCTGATCTCGATACTTCCACCGTGGCGCTTTCCGCTTTGAAAACGAACCTCGACAAGTCACTCGAGATTTTCACAGATGTCATTTTGAACCCCGCTTTTCCGGACGAGGAACTCGTGCGGTTGAAGAAGCTCCAGGTGGATGCAATCCAGCGAGAGAAAGTGCAGCCAACCCAAATGGCCTTGCGCGTTTTCCCGCAACTGCTCTATGGCGAAGGACACGCTTACGCAAACCCGCTGACTGGCTCCGGCACCGAGGAAGGTGTGAAGGGATTGACTCGGGAGGATATGCAAAAGTTCTACAAGACCTGGTTCAAGGCGAACAACGCCACGATTATTGTCGTGGGCGACACCACCATGGAGGAGATCAAACCGCGCCTGGAAAAA
>JBQCGE010000016.1:0-3686 GCA_051955955.1 Verrucomicrobiota bacterium | reverse complement strand
AGTCATGTTTGCCGAGAACCAAATGGAACTGCAGTTCATTTGGGGAAACGCCACGCTGGAAGCCAAAGCGATCATTATCATTTTGGTGATCTTTTCAATTTTTGCGTGGTCGGTGATGGCGGCGAAGGGATTGCAGATGCGTCGTGCGAAGCGGATGAACGGATTTTTCGACAATGAATTCCGCGCGCAAAAGCAGGTGTTTGGAATTTATGACCGGCGCATCCAGGTAGAGGGTTGCCCGAATTTTGCGGTGTACCAGGCGGGTTGCGCGGAGCTGGAAGCGCGGTTGAAATCGACGGCGCGGGAGGGGCGGAAGAGTTCGGTGAGTTTGAAATCGATGGAACATGTGAAGCGGACACTGGAGCGGACCGTGGCCCAGGAGGCGTTGAAACTGGAATCGGGTTTGATCCTGCTGGCGATTGCGGTGAGCGGCGCACCCTTTCTTGGATTGCTGGGAACGGTTTGGGGTGTGATGAGCACTTTCACGGCGATTGCACAGATGGGGAAAGCGGACCTGACCACGATGGCTCCGGGTGTGTCGGCAGCGTTGATCACAACGGTGGCGGGGTTGCTGGTCGCGATTCCATCGATGTTTGGTTACAACTGGCTGGTGCATACGCTGCGGGTATTAACGGTGGAGTTGGATAATTTTTCGCAGGAACTGGTATCGCGGATGGAAGTGGAATACCTGAGCGATGAGCAGGAACTCGAACATGCATGATGGAGCGGACGTCGCTGAACAAACGGACCGAGGGGTGCTCTGCGCGAAATGCGAGCATATCAACCCGCGGAAACTGAGTTCAT
This sequence comes from Verrucomicrobiota bacterium, assembly GCA_051955955.1. Classification (GTDB taxonomy): domain Bacteria; phylum Verrucomicrobiota; class Verrucomicrobiia; order Limisphaerales; family SXQI01; genus DASVNK01. The sequence continues at coordinate 2,882 of JBQCGE010000016.1, read as the reverse complement.
GCGAGCGTTGTTCGGCGCATTTGTATGTGACCTGCGTGGATTGCGGGCACCGGAATGAACGTGGATTTACGCGGTGCAAGGAATGCGGGCGGCGGTTGCACCGGAGATTGGGTGAACGCCTTGTGCGGCGGATAGTGGGGCCGAATTTTGCGATCAAGCCGCTGCATGTGTTGATTTTTTGCGCCGGGATAGCACTGGTGTTTGGAGTGATTGTTTTTGTAGCGAACATACATTTGCCGGATTTTTAAAATGCGCCGTTTTTCACAGAGGAATCAGCTTGTAACGCTGAACGAGATCAACATTACGCCGGTGTTGGAGCGTGCGGTTGTGTTGATGATCATTTTCGTGATCACGACGCCGTTGCTGGACCAGAGTCTGCAATTGAATCTGCCGACGGGCGGATCGGATAACTCGAACATCAGCCGAGACCAGGTGCGGACGGTGGAAGTGAGCCTGACGGGTAATTATGTTTTTAAAGGACAGCAGTATTCGCTTGAGGAGTTACAGAGGATTTTAGCCAGCGAATTCCGGGCTGACCCGAACCTGGCGATCTGGGTCCGGGCGGATAAGTCGGGGAAATATGAGGATGTTTTTAATTTATTGGAGATGTGCCGGAAGCTTAACATCAAGAAGATTGATTTTGCAGCAATGCCGCCGAGCAAGAAATGAATCGATTGACCAAAAAGTGTCTTGTGGGCTCAGCCATGATGCATGGCTTGCTCCTGGTTTTGGTCATTGTCGGTTCGGCTTTTGTACCACGCAAAGAGCCGCCGCGAATCCCGACTTTTGATCTGGTGCCGCTGAGCGGGATGCTGGTCAATGAGGAGATGGTGGGCGGGGGGAATCCCAATGCTGTTCCGAATGAGCAGCAGGCTGGGCAGCCCCAGTTGCCGCAGCCGCAACCAGAGGCAAAGCCAGAGCCGACGCCGCCCGCGCCCCAGCCGGAGCAAAAAGTCGAACCGAAGCCGGAAATAAAACCGGAGCCGAAGCCTGAAAAGCGGGTGGAACCCCGGCACGAAAAAAAGGTGGAGACACGGGAACCAGAACCGGAAGAGCCGAAAGCCGCAAATGACCGGTTCAAATTAAACGACAAATCGAAGATCAAAAAAATTGAGCGGGCGGACAAAGGAGAGAAGAGCGCGCCTGTGAAAAAATCGACAGAGTTTGATTTGAGCAAAACGGTTCGCAAAACAATTCACGCGGATCGTTCAGATTCCTCGAATTCCGATGAAGCGAGCACGTCCAAAGCAGCAGCCCGCGCGGCGGCGAGGCGAGCGGCTGCGCTGGAGCAGGCGATGGGCGCGATCAGGAGCGGGACGGGGGGATCAACCTCGATTGACGTTCCAGGGCCCGGAGGGCCGGCGTATGCCGGTTATGGCCTTTACCTGAAAAAAATATATGAAGACGCGTGGATACCGCCCGTCGCTGCGAAGGACAATCTTCCAAATGTAGAAGTGGAAGTCACGATCGCGAAAGATGGCCGGGTAATCTCGAGCCGAATTACCAAACGGAGCGGGGTATCGAGCCTTGACCGGTCAGTGCAGGATGCGCTCAATCGGGTGAAACGGGTGCGGGAATTTCCGGCTGGAAGCACGGACGAAAAGCGGGAATTCAGAATCAACTTTAACTTAACCAACAAACTCGGAATAGGATGAATTTATTTCGCATAACAATTCTGTTTGCATTGCTCACTTTTGTCGGAACTGAAACGCGCGCGCAGGATATCACGGTAATCAAAGGCACAGAGGTCCGTATTATCCCCATTTCGTTGTCTGGATACTCTGGCGAAGCGGAGAAGGTTTTAAAGTTTGATCTTGAGATTGCGGGGTTTGAAGTGACCAACACCGATAAGGCACAATATAATCTAACCGGTAAAGAAGGGGGCGGACAATTGGAAGGGCGCCTTACGGACCGGATCAGCAAGGCGACCATCCTGGCAAAAGCCTACACGGGGGGAACGACGCGTTCGCAAGCGCATAGCCTTTCGGACGAAATTGTACAGGCGGTGATGCGAGCGCCGGGCGTGGCTCGGACTAAGATCGCATTTAAAGGGGAGAGTCCCGATGGCAGGACGAGCGAGATTTATATTTCGGATTACGACGGGTACAACGCGATCCCGGTCACACAGGATAAATCGCTGGCAGCGGCGCCTGCGTTTGTGCCGGGGCGATGGCATTTATTTTACACCTCTTATAAGAGCGGGTTTGCGTGGATCTATTCACACAACCTGACCACGGGCGAACGTCGGCCTTTTGCCAAATATGGCGGGTTGAATACGAGCGCGGCGATTTCGCCCGATGGGAAGAAAGTGGCCATGATTTTGAGTAAGTCCGGAAGCCCAGATGTGTGGGTGGCGAATATTGATGGAACCGGGCTGACGCAACTAACGAAGACACCGGTTGATGAATCCTCGCCCTGCTGGTCGCCGGACGGCACGAAGATTTGTTTTGCATCGAGGATGGAGGAACGCCGCGGGTTATATATTGTACCCAGCACGGGCGGCACGATGACCCGATTAAATACAGGCGGAGTTCCAGGCCCTAGCGAACCGGATTGGTCGCCCGATGGCAAAACGATAGTTTTTACCTCCCAGCGGGGTGGCGGATTCGATATCTGCACCATTCCCGCGACTGGAGGCTCAGCCACAGTATTAGTGGAGGGCGAAGACCCTTCCTGGGCACCGAATTCCCGCACAGTAGTATTCGCCCGACGAGTAGGCGGCAAACGCAGATTGTCTTTGCTTGACGTGCCTACCAAACGCGTCAAGGATACCGCCCAAGTCGCGGGAAGCAGGTCACAGCCCAGTTGGGCAAAATGAATCTTATTCCCTTTAAACCATGAAACAAACTAAGTTTTTCAATCTCCTCCTGGCGAGCGTGATG
>JBQCGE010000015.1:0-2878 GCA_051955955.1 Verrucomicrobiota bacterium | reverse complement strand
ATAAAAAACAAGTGGCGGGAAAGGTCGACGTGGGAATTGTCGATGCGCTATCACACTTTTCTGGAGCAAAGGCTCGACCGGAGCCTCGTTCCACTGCGAAGCGTTTTTGCTAATTGGAGCCGTGGATGTTAACTACTGTGCAGCGATGCCACGGGAATCGATCCAAGCCAAAAAAGAACGCGCTCTGCTGATTATGAAGCGGCTGGCGGAGACTTATCCTGATGCTCATTGCGAACTCGACTTCACCTCCCCCTTTCAGTTGTTGATCGCGACCATTTTGTCGGCGCAATCGACGGATAAACAGGTCAACATTGTTACGAAGGATCTGTTCCAGAAATATAAGTCACCGCAGGATTTTGCATCGGCTGATTTGACCGATTTGGAAAATGATTTGCGGCGGATTGGGCTGTTTCGAAGCAAGGCCAAAAACATTCAGAAGTGTTGCGTGGCACTGGTTGAAAAGCACGGTGGCGAAGTGCCGAAAACAATGGAGGAACTCACCGCGCTGGGCGGGGTGGGCCGCAAGACGGCGAATGTGGTGCTGGGGAATGCGTTCAACATCAACGAAGGAATTGTTGTGGATACGCATGTAGCCCGGCTCTCGCATCGGCTGGGTTTGAGTAGTCATGATGATCCGGTAAAAATCGAGCAGGATTTGCAAAAACTCATTCCCCGCGATGAATGGTGCCTGTTCAGCCATTTGCTGATCTGGCACGGGAGGCGGAGGTGTTTCGCTCGAAATCCCGACTGTGAACATTGCGAAGTGGCGGAGTATTGCCCCTGCCGCTTCATCGCGAAAACGGAATCATGAAGAGCGGCTGGTATTATCTTAATTCGGGAGCCGGGGGTGCGGAGTGGAACATGGCTCTGGATGAAGCGTTGCTGGAAGCTGCGGCGCAGATTGGCAATCCGATTCTGCGTTTCTATTCGTGGAGTGAACCGGCAGCCAGCTTTGGATATTTTCAATCACACCGGGACATTGAAGCGTGGACCAGGCTGCGCCCGCTGGTTCGCCGGCCAACCGGCGGCGGACTGGTGCCGCACGATCGGGATTGGACCTATAGCCTTGTCTTCCCACCGAATCACGAATGGCATGGAACGCGAGCGGAGGAAAGTTATCGGCGAGCGCACGATTGGATCAGCAAAGCGTTTGCGCAGGTGTCGATCAAAACCGAGCTTTCCCCAAGTGCTTTCAAGGAAATACCGGGCCAATGCTTCGCGGGAGCTGAGAAGTTCGATCTGCTGTTCTCTGGCAAAAAAATCGCCGGAGCAGCACAACGGCGGAACAAGCATGGATTATTGATCCAAGGGTCGGTGCAGGATCAACCGCGCGGGGTTCAGCGCACGGCCTGGGAAGCAGCCATGCTGGAGGTTGGGTCTCAGGTTTATTCCGTGGAATGGGTTCCGTTAGAGTTGCCTGGGTCGATTGTGGAACGCGCCGAGTTTTTGCGTGACGAAAAGTATGGAACTGAAAAGTATTACCGAAAAAAGTGATACATTTCTCCAAGGACCATTTGATTTCTGTTGCACCCCCACTACTTTCCCAAACCGGTTACAAGGAATGAAGCATCCATACGCAATCTCCGGGCATTGGGAAGGAACTTTCGAGGAAGCCGCGATTCAACATTGGGCGGAGCATCTTCGAGGGGCTCTGGAGGCACCGAAAGTGACCCTGGGGCTCGTCTTCATCAACCCGCGGCTTTTTCCGCATGCGGAGCAGATCCTGGAAATTATTCGCGTCCATGCGCAAGTACCGCTGCTGGCCGGATGCTCCAGCACCGCGCTTGTTGCAAATTCCGAGGAGATCGAACAGAACGCCGGGATTGCGCTCGGTTTGTTCTACCTGCCGGAAGCAAAAGTGGAGCCCTTTTATTTCACACAGGCGAATATCGATGCTTCGGAAGGTCCCGAGTATTGGCATCAGAAAACCGGTTTGACCCCCGCTCAAACGAATGGCTGGCTGGCGTTTGCCGATCCCTTCAACTTTGATGCGGACACCTGGCTTCGAGAATGGAACCAGGCTTTTGCTCCCCTTGCGGTCCTTGGTGGGCTTGCGACCGGAGAACCGGGCGGGAACAGCACGCAGGTTTACCTGAATGGAGATGTTTACAACGAAGGGGCTGTTGCGATTTCAATCGGGGGTGAGGTGGAACTGGCGAGTGTGATTTCGCAGGGTTGCACGCCGATTGGGGAGACCTGGACCATTACTCGAAGCGAGGAAAATTTTATCTATGAAATCGCCAATCGGCCCGCTTACGAGGTGTTGATTGAAACCTTTGGGCGACTTTCTCCCGATGAACAAAAGAAGTGCCAGGGCAATCTGTTCGTGGGCCTGGTCGTGAACGAATACCTGGAGGAATTTCATCGGGGCGATTTCCTGATTCGGAACCTGATCGGAGTGGATCCGAACCAGGGAGTGATTGCGGTGGGCGCGTTCCCGCGGACGGGCCAGACGATGCAGTTTCAAAGGCGCGATGCCACGGCGGCGAACGAGGATATGCTTGAGTTACTTAACCGCGCTCATGAAAAACTGAAGGATACGACGATCTATGGCGGCTGCCTTTGCTGCTGCAACGGACGCGGCTCGGGGTTGTTCGGCTACCCAAACCACGACGCGGGGATGATTCAGCGCAGGCTGGGGCCTTTCGCGCTCACCGGCTTTTTCTGCAACGGCGAGATTGGGCCGATTGGAGATAAAAATTTCCTGCATGGCTACACCGCTTCCCTGGCTTTATTTGTGCGGAAAACAGAATCCAAATGAGCAGTTCGAAAGCACCCAGCGTGGGCACCGAGGAGAGTTTGATTTTCAAGCCGGAGAATATTGTCCTTCAATTACCGCTCGCTGAATTATTTCCAAAAGCTCAACCGCTCCACGTTG
>JBQCGE010000014.1:0-2832 GCA_051955955.1 Verrucomicrobiota bacterium | reverse complement strand
AAGCACGCCGACGAGTCCGGCACCAATCTGAGTGGCCAGGCGAATGCGTTGCGCTTCGCCGCCACTCAAAGTGCCACTCTCTCGGTTGAGCGTTAAATACCCGAGCCCTACATTTTTCAGAAATCCGAGCCGCGAGCGAATTTCTTTGATCACCTCCGCGCCTATCTTTTCCTCAAACAGAGTGAGTTCAAGCGATGCAAAGAACTCATCGGCGCGATCAATCGAAAGGGAACAAACATCCATGATGGAAAGGCCCTCGATCGGCTTCGCCGGCGCCGGGCGTGTGCTTTTCACCTCACCACTCGCGGCAAGTTGAGGGTTCAGAGTCTTGCTCTCAACTTTGTTTCCGAGCGTGACGGCCAGGATTTCCGGTTTGAGACGCTGACCTCCACAAGCATCACAATCTTCTGGACTCATGAAGCCCTTCAAACGATTGCGCGTGAACTCGCTTTCACTCTCTGCATAGAGTCGTTGCAAATGCGGAAGAACACCTTCGAAGGGCTTGCTCACTTTGCTCACCTTCCCCGCGCGCGCAAAATAAAATGGCACTTCTTCGGTGCCGGAGCCGTATAACAGAGTTTTTTTGAAATCTTCTGGCAACTTCCCGTAGGGTGTTTGCACGCTCTGCTGGTAATGTTCCGCCAGGCCTTTCAGCAGCGCTTTGTAATAGACGATCATCCGTTTGCCACCGCGACGCCACGGAAGAATTGCGCCATCTTCAAGCGACTTTTGTTTATCCGGCACAACGAGATTGGGATCGAACACCAGCTTTTGCCCCAGCCCATGACACACCGGACATGCACCGAACGGCGAGTTGAACGAAAAATGTTTCGGCTCCGGTTTTTCATAGCTCAGCCCGGTTGTGGGACTGTACATCCGGTTTGAGTAAAGGGTTTCCACCCATGGCGCGGGCGGTTCACCCGGTGCCTGGGTCAACGCCAAAATCACTCCACTGCCCCACTTCAATGCCGTCTCCACCGAATCCCCGAGGCGCACGCGAATTTTTTCATCAATAACCAGCCGGTCTACCACCACCTCAATGGTGTGCTTAAGTTTGGCATCTAGCTTTACCCGCACGTTCGCCGCCAATTCCACAAATTCACCATCAACACGGGCGCGAACAAACCCTTCGCGGGCCAGGCGTTCGATCACATCACGAAACTCGCCCTTCTCCCCCCGGACCACTGGCGCAAGGAGCATGATCCTGGTGCGGGGAGCGAGTGCGAGAATTTTATCGACGATATCGCTCGTGGTTTGGTGGGTGATGCGTTCGCCGCTGATTGGGCAATGCGGTTTGCCAATGTTCGCGTAAAGGAGCCGGAGGTAATCGTAAATTTCCGTCGTGGTGGCAATAATGGAACGCGGGTTCGTTCCCGAGCTGCGCTGCTCAATGGCAATGGCGGGTGAAAGACCCTCGATGTAATCAACCTCGGGCTTTTGCATTTGGTCGAGGAATTGCCGGGCGTAAGCCGAGAGCGACTCGACGTACTTTCGCTGCCCCTCCGCGTAGATCGTGTCGAACGCGAGCGAACTCTTGCCGGAACCGCTCAAACCGGTGATCACGACAAATTTGTCGCGCGGAATCGATAAAGTCAGGTTCTTGAGGTTGTGTTCCCTTGCTCCTCCGATTTTGATGAACTCTTTAGCCATCGAATTTCTGCTTGCTGGTAAGCAACCACTGTAACGCAATTCCAGCGAAAAGCGAAAATTTCCAATTCGCAAATCCCAGATGAAGAAACGCCAATGCGGCCTTCGTTAGCACGAAGCCCAATCATGAAAATCCATTTTGCTTTTGGGACTTTACGGGTATGTTAATTTTCTGCCCGGAAAAATCGATGAAAAGAAGCCTCTTCATATTGCTTTGTTCCACCATGGCTACATGGGGAAAGTTCACTCCAGAGCAACTGGCAAAACTCCCGCCGCCTGCCGACCGGGAAGTCGATTTTAAGAAAGACATTGAACCGATTTTTGAGGCCAGTTGCATCAAGTGCCATGGACGGGGCAAGGACAAGGGCGGCTTTGCCATCGATAATCGCGAAACGTTCCTGAAGGGGGGAGATGACGGCCCGGTGGCAATCCCGGGCAAAAGCGCCGAGAGCATGATTGTGGAATTGGTTTCCGGCATTGACCCGGACAATGTCATGCCACAAAAGGGGAAAAAATTAACCACAACCGAGGTGGGCCTCCTCCGCAAATGGATCGACCAGGGCGCTCCATGGGATGAGTCTATAACTTTCGCGAAACTCCCGATCAAAAACCTGAAACCGGTTAAGCCTGAAATCCCCACGGTTGCGGGTGTGGAACAACCGGTCGACCGCTTCATTTGGAAATATTTTCAGGAAAAGAACCTCACACCGCCAACCAGCGTTGAGGTCCGCATCTATGCCCGCCGGGTTTACCTGGATGCGATTGGTTTGCTGCCGACTCCAGCAGAACTGGAATCCTTTCTCGCGGATACGTCCGCGGATAAACGCGAGAAACTGGTGAGCGAACTGCTGAACCGGAAGTTCGATTACGCCGCTCATTGGTTCACATTCTGGAATGATGCGCTGCGCAACGATTATAAGGGCACGGGATATATTGATGGCGGTCGTGAACAGATTACATCGTGGCTCTTCGCCTCGCTCGCAACCAACAAACCTTACAACAACTTCGTCGGGGAACTGATCAACCCAACGAAGGAGTCGGAGGGCTTTTCAAAAGGCATCGTGTGGCGCGGTGTGGTCAATGCAAGCCAAACGCCCCAGATGCAGGCCGCGCAAAATATTTCCCAGGTGTTCATGGGAGTGAACCTCAAGTGCGCCTCCTGCCACGATAGCTTCATCAATGACT
>JBQCGE010000013.1:0-4160 GCA_051955955.1 Verrucomicrobiota bacterium | reverse complement strand
GTCGAGTCGATGAACTGGGCCATTTTCGGATTGGCAAAACCGGAGAGGCGGGCGGAATCATCCGTGGCTGGAACGGGAGCAATAGGCCCGAGCTTTTGAGCGAGAGCATCGGCGATTTCGCGTGCGAAACGGGGAGTGACCACGGTGGAGGCATTGATGCAACTGCGCCCGCCGTTATCGGAAATGGCACCGACAATCATGTCGATAAATTCGGGCCAGCGCTCGGCTTCATCTTCGCCAATGAGAATTTTACTGTAACCGGGGCCGTGGACCTGGATGTTGGGATTATTGGCGTAAAGCGAGGTGGTTGATTTATCACCGAAAATGAGGGCGCGTCCGCAGCTCTTCAGAATTTCCGCCGCGCCTTCGTGATCGGTCGGATAAAAGCCGAATGCTTCGGCCGGGCACCCGGCGGCGATGAAAGCCTGAATGAGGCGATAAGGGGTCCATGGTTCCTCACGTCCCGGCTTGATGATGACGGGAATTTTCAACGGAATGGCCGGGAGCCAGAGGCTGTTGACGGCGGGTGAATTGCTGGGCATCACCAGGCCGAGGGATTCCGTGCGAGGAAAGAAGCAGACTGGACTGCCGTTCTGCTCCCCCACTCCTTTGTCGATTACATCAAGGGAAAGGCCGCGAGTGAGGCCATTCAAAACCTCGCGCATGTGCGTGAGCGAATCGTTCACCTTTTGCATGTTGCGGCGAACCATGTTGTAGGGAAGGCCACTGGTGCGGGAGAGCGTTTCGATATACTGCTGCGGTGATTGGGTGTGGCCCTGATCTCCGAGCGGGAGGGTCGCATTGAGGAACTGATCGGCTGCGCGGGCGCAGATTTCGAGCAACTGCGCGACGGAAAAACGCTTGAGCGCAGCGCGGGATTCGGCGATGCGGGCGAGGTCCTTGCGAATGATCCCGGCATTGACCTGGCTGATCGAGACGAGTGGGTTACCGGTGCGATGATCGAGCAATGGCGATTGATCGAGACTGGCGTATGGCCTGCCCCGTCGCAACGCGGGCAAATGAGGGATTTCACTCATGATCGCAAATTTAACCTGCTTAATAGACTCCTTCCACAATGTTCTTTTCCATCGCACCGAAGGGGCGGACTTCCGCGACGCCATCCCAGGGATAAAGCGCGCAAGGTTCGCGGCGGATCGCTTCGTCGCGTTCGAGGAATCGAGGCATGAAAAACTCCCTCGTCATGGTGGTGAGTTCCACGCGGCCCCATTCGCCGTAATTTTTTAATTTGTCCGTTTGATTCGGATCGACCACGCGAAGCACGGCGCGAGGCTGGGGTGAATAATAACTGATGGAGAATTTATCCTCGGGACGAAGCGGGCGACTGGCTGCGAGGCCCATGAGGGTGTTGCCGTAAGTTGGAGCAAAACCGATTCGATTTTCGAGCACTTCCTCGACGATGAAGCGGGTGTATTGGGGGTTCATCGTTGTGCCGCCGCAGAAGACGCCGCGAATGCCCGCATCCCAAAGATTTACTTTCTCGCCAAGGGCTTCGAGCAATTTGGGGGTGGTGAAGAGCGCGCTGACGCGGCGATGCTTGAGGATCGTGACGGCCTGGTCGACGACGTGATCCATGTAGGCGCGGGCCTGGTCGAATTGTTTGGTCGAGATCAGTTTTTTGACCCAGCGAGGATCGAGATCGACAAAGTAGCAGGAGCAGCCGCGAACATTCGCAAGGTGTTCAATCGCGAGGCGCAAGCGGCGGGGGCCGGTGGGGCCGACCATGAGCCAATAATGGTTGCGAGGAAAATGCTCATCGGAAATGCGTTCGGAAAATTCGCTGTAATCGACCTTGTAATCATCCCAGCCGATGCGTTGCTTGGGCATGCCGGTGGTGCCGCCCGTATCGAAAATATTGAATGGGCGGCCTTTATATTTGGCAGGAACCCAGACCTCGGGTTGCAAGTCGCGGAGCCATTCATCCTGGAAATGCGGGAACTTGCTGATATCGGCGAAACTCTTGATTTCGGTGCGCGGATCCCAACCGGCTTTTTTGGCCCAATCGAGCCAGAAAGAGCAACCGGTTTCAGGCGAGAAATGCCATTGGATGATTTCTTTTAGATGCGCTTCGAGTTTGTCCTGCGCGGCTTTGATGGCGGGTTGTAGTGCTGGGTCGTTGTTCATGAATGTCGGGGACAGGGTAGCAGAAAAAAGAGCGCTGGCATGGAATTTTTCACCCGGCCAGCGCTCGTTGGTAAACGGTTATTTCTTTAAATCAATTTTTTGCGGCTGATCACTGACTGCCTTTGCGCGCGCTTCGTCGTAGAAGGCGTAAAGGTGTGTGTTGCTGGCAATGTAGAGTGTGCCATTGGCAACGACTGGCGTGGAGTAAACCGGAGCGCCGAGGTTCGTTTCGCTGAGGACCTTCTTTTCCTTGCCAGCGGCGAGGACGACGAGGTCGCCATCTTCATCACCGACGTAAACCTTGCCATCGGCGACCATGGTTGAGCCCCACATGTGGGCCTTCATATCGTGCGTCCAATAAAGTTCGCCGGTGTCGGCATTGATGCAATAAACGAAGCCGGAAAAGTCACCAATGAAGAGGAGGCCTTCGGGTGTGATCGAGACGGTCGAGATACTGCGATTAATTTTGGAGAAGTTCCAAATGTGGGCCGTCTTGGTGACGTCGCCTGTTTTGGTTGCATCGATGCAGCTGAGGTTACCGATGCCTTCGCCGTGCTCCGGATCCTGCCCAATCGCGACATAGATGCGGTCTTTCCAAAGGACGGGAGTGGCGTTGATTTCGCTGGGGCCTTCAGCGGACGGATAGCGAACTTTCTTGCCGTCGCGGACGCGGTATTCGGGAGGGTTGCAATCGTACCACCACACTTTTTTGAGGAAGCTGGTGTCGTCGCCTTTGACCGGGATGGGGTCGAAAGCGTAGCAGAATCCATCACCGCCGCCGAAGAAGATCAGTTGTTTGCCATTGACCTTGCCGGTTGAGGGAGAACTCCATTGGCCGTGGAAAATGCGAGGGCCGATTTCAGCATCGTCTTCGCCTTTGAATTCGCCGGTGCGTTTATCGAGGCAAATGAAACTTGGGGAGAGAGGCGATGGGATGTTTGAATGGGTCCAATCCTGGCCATTCGAGGTGCAGGAGTAAACATAATCACCCAGGACCAGCACGGAGCAATTGGAGGCGTTGTGCGGGAAAACGCCGAGCTCATCGATCATGCTGTAAACCCAAATGATGTCGGCATCCTGATCGCCCACCTGCACTTTGGGTTTGCCGGGCCCGGCGAAATATTGCGCTTCATCCTGCATGCCCTGGTTGCCATTGGCGAAACCATTCACATCGAGGCAGATCACTTCGCAGCGGCTGGTGACGAGGTAAACGCGGTCGCCATCAACCGTGGGGGAAGAGAGCAAACCGAGATTTTCCCAGTCATTAACTTTGCCGGAGGCGAGCTTGGGAATCGTCAATTGCCAGAGGAATTTGCCGGTTTTCTCGTCGAAAACCATCATGATGCTGCGGTCGCCGTTATATTTATTTTCGCGCGGAGAATCGTTGTTGGTACCGACGAAGACCTTGCCGCCGGAGACGGTGGTGTTGCCGTAGCTTTGCGAGCCGAGCTTGGCCACCCACTTGACGTTCTTGGTGGTGCTCATATCGATCTCCTCGGTGCCGGACTTGAGTTTGCCGGGCTCGAATTTATCGGGCAGGCCTTTATCGGGCGACCACATGTTGCGCTGTTCGCGACCACCCCATTGCGGCCAGTCATTGGCAGAGAGTGGCGCGATGGAGATACCCGCAGCCAATAAGCTGAAGGCGAGAAGGTTAAGTTTCTTCATGCAGATCTACTGGTTTTGACTCACTTTAATATTGTCCACATATACACGCATGTCCTGCGGAGAGAATCCGAAGAGGCCAGGTGCGCCATTCTGGTGAGCGGTTTTGTGCGGGACCTCGAGCAGCCAGCCTTCGGGTTCGGGCTCGCCCTTTTTCCATGCCTTGGCACGGACCACACCGCTGCCGTCGGGCTTGGTATCGACGCGGGTCTTGAGATGGTACCAGACATTAGGAGACCACCTGAAATTGGGTGGTTCGGAACCGGCGGGAACGCGGAGGCGCTCGAAGTTGGAACTGATTTCGAGCTTCTGTTCGTTGCCCTTGAGGGTGATGAGATAGCGTTGATTGATCA
>JBQCGE010000012.1:0-3721 GCA_051955955.1 Verrucomicrobiota bacterium | reverse complement strand
GATTTGGCATCACCGAACATGTTTTCGGCGAGTGTTTTGGCGAGCAAAGTTTTGCCCACACCGGTCGGCCCAAGGAGTGCAAACGTACCAATCGGACGTTTTGGATCCTTCAAATCCGCACGGGAGCGGCGCAATGCTTTGCAGAGCGCGACGACGGCAGCGCCTTGTCCCACGACGATCTTGGACATGTCCGCTTCCATCGTGAGCAACTTGGCGGTTTCGCCCTGCTCCATTCGCTTGAGAGGAATACCGGTCCATTTGGCGACCACCTGCAGAATGTCATCATCATCGACGGTGACACGCTTCTCTTCGCGATTTTGCCGCCATTCGTTCAGGACTGCTTCCAATTTTTCCTTGGCATGCTTTTCCTTGTCACGCATTGCGGCTGCGCCTTCAAAATCCTGTTCCTTGATAGAACGTTCCTTGCGCGATTTGATCTCTTCGATTTCCGCTTCAATGTCCTTCACTTCAGGAGGACGGGTCATTGCCCCAATGCGGGCGCGTGAACCGGCTTCGTCCATGAGGTCAATCGCCTTGTCTGGCAGGAAGCGGCCAGTCAGGTAACGGTCAGAAAGCTTCACCGCTGCTTCAAGAGCTGGGTCGGTAAACTCAACCTTGTGATGCGCCTCATACTTATGGCGCAATCCTTTCAGAATCAGCACGGCTTCATCGACGGAAGGGGCTTCGACCTTGACGCTTTGAAAGCGGCGTTCCAGGGCTGCATCTTTTTCAATGTATTTGCGATACTCGTTGAGGGTGGTTGCCCCAATGCATTGCATTTCACCACGGCTCAGAGCGGGTTTGATGATGTTGGAGGCATCCATGGTTCCCTCAGCGGACCCTGCTCCAACGATGGTGTGCAACTCATCAATGAAGAGAATGATGTTCTTGGCACGGCGGATTTCATCCATTACGGCTTTAATCCGTTCTTCGAATTGCCCGCGGTACTTTGTGCCGGCAACCATCAACGCGAGGTCAAGGGTGATCACGCGCTTCTCACGCAAAATTTCGGGAACGTTGCCCTTCGCAATTTCCTGTGCCAAACCTTCGACAATGGCGGTTTTACCGACACCCGCTTCCCCGAGGAGCACCGGGTTGTTTGTAGTGCGGCGGCAAAGGATCTGGATGACGCGCTCAATTTCGTTTTTGCGGCCAATGACCGGATCCATCTCACCCTTGCGGGCAATTTCAGTCAGGTCACGCCCGAACGCTTTTAACGCGGGAGTTTTGACCTCGCCTTTTTTCTCCGAAGGTTTTTCCGGACCGGCCCCTTCGCCAGCGGGCGCTTCTTCGGAAGCGTTGAAGTTTGGATCAAGCTCCTTCAGGATTTCCTGGCGGGTTTGCTCGATATCAACATCCATGTTCTTCAGAACACGGGCGGCAACACCGTCGCCCTCGCGGAGCAACCCGAGAAGGATATGTTCCGTGCCGACGTAGGTATGATTCAATGCCTTGGCTTCCTTGGCCGCCAGCGAAAGAACTTTCTTTACGCGAGGGGTGTAGGGAATGTTGCCAATCATCTTCTGGTCCGGCCCGGTGCCAACGAGTTTTTCAACCTCCATTCGAACAGTTTCGAGGTCGAGGCCGATTTTCTGCAGAACATTTACAGCCACACCCTGGCCCAGCTTGATTAGCCCGAGCAACAAATGCTCGGTCCCCACGAAATTGTGGTTGAACCGGTCCGCTTCCTTACGAGCAAGCGCGAGCACTTGCTGGGCGCGGGGGGTGAACTTGTTCATTGCTTCTTCGCTCATATTAGGATCATTTCAAGATGCTCCGTTTCACTCCTTTTGTCCAGCTTGCCCCCCCTCCCCTTTCCCCAGGATTTCAGGGGTGGGACGGCTGACATTTTTCAGTCTCTCCCGGAGCATATCGGCTCGAAGTAAATCACGTTCTTCAGCCGAAAGTTTTTCGGAATATTGTTTCTGCAAATGCGCAGGTTGAGTGGTGATGAACAGTTCATCCACTAGCGCAATTTTGGTGTTCGGGAAAACGGCGAGGTCCACTCCCAATCGCATTAGTGAGAGGAGATTCATGGTCTCTTTGGACGAAATGATGTGCGAGTTGGCGAGAATGCCATAGGCGCGGCCGATATGGTTAAAAAGCATCTTCGGCTTCTTCTCAATGAGTGAAGCGCGGGCGTTTTCCTCATGTTCGATTAACTGCGCGACCACTTTGTTCAAGCGTTCGACAATGTCAGTTTCGACTTCGCCCAGCGTCATTTGATTGGAAACCTGGAAGATGTTGCCCAGCGCTTCTGTTCCTTCGCCCCAGAGCCCGCGAACAGCCAAGCCAAGCTTATTCACGGCCTGAACGATTTGGTTGATTTGTTCACTCAGCACCAAAGCCGGAAGATGGAGCATCGCACTGACACGAATGCCGGTGCCGAGATTGGTTGGGCAGGCAGTCAGATAACCGAGGTCCGGGCTGAAAGCATAGTCCAGCTTTTTCTCGAGTTGAGAATCCAACTCGTCGATCGCCTGCCAGGCTTCCTTCAACTGCAATCCTGGCTTGAGACTTTGCATCCGGAGGTGGTCTTCCTCATTAATCATCACACAAAGACTCTCGTCCTTGTTCACTACAAAACCGCTGCCGGCATTCTTTGCGGCGTGCTCGCGGCTGATGAGATGCCTTTCCACGAGAATCTGCTTATCCAAGGCAGTGAGGTTGTCCATTGTCTCGGAAAATGCACCTGACATTTGGGCGAGACTTTCGACGGCCGGACGAATTTCCTCGAGCGCTTTGACGCGGTCCGGTTTTTTGGCGTAACCGGGAAATGGCCATTGCTTCACGTTCCGGGCAAGGCGTACCCGGCTGGAGAGGACAATCCGGCTAAGGGGTCCTTCCCGCTGGCTGGCCACTGTTGGCGTGCTGATGAAATCCAGGATGTTCATTTTACGGTCAATTCGGACATTTGGGCGCGAACCACTTTCAATTCATCGCGGATCGTTGCGGCATTCTCGAAATCTTCTTCTGAAATGGCCTTTTCAAGCTTTTTCTGGAGCGCCTTGAGTTTATCGGAAAGGTCCTGCGTTTGCTTGAAGGACTGAGGTGTTTTTCCGACGTGACGGGTGCCTTTGTGCATCGTCTTGAGGAGGCTTTCCAATCCTTCACTGAAGACCTTGTAACACTCGGCGCAGCCGAGGCGGCCCGCTTTCTTGAAATCGGCATGAGTAAACCCGCAATTGGGGCACTTCACCTCTCCGCCGGAGGAAGCCTGTTCCATTTCCTGCGCGGCACCGAGGCCGAGCAACAAATCTGCTAATGACGTGCCTGTAGGATCATCCATGCCCTTCTCTTTGGAGCAGGCTTCACATAAATCCACCTTCTTGGTCTTACCCTCGACCATTTGAGTGAGGTGGACAGTTGCCACGTTTTTCTTGCAAATATCGCAAAGCATATCAGCGCTCAATCTGTATATCGGCTCGGGAAAATTCGAAGTCAAATAATTCGACCTTAGCGTGAAGCATCATAGCACCTCCGCCGCTAAAACCAAAATAGTTATTCATGCTGGCATTCACTCCTTTTCAGCGCCAGCGGCGCCTGGAATTTCAAATCGGTTCCCCACTCGATTGCACCAGTTCATGGTATTTTTTTACCAGTTCACGGGTCCGTGGACCTGGCGTTCCAGTTCCAATCACGCGGCCATCGATTTTCACCACTGGAACGCATTCCGCACCGGTCCCCGTCAGAAAACATTCGTCCGCGTTGAACAAGTCGT
>JBQCGE010000011.1:0-2683 GCA_051955955.1 Verrucomicrobiota bacterium | reverse complement strand
TATCGGAAGCAGCATTTCCCCCCTGCTCATATCGGGGTTCTTGTGGCGCAAAAAAGATTCACCGAATCGTGCGTAATCAACGGAAGCACAACGACTTAGGGAAATACCCTGATCCATCAGGGTCAATCGGCCCTGTTTATGTTGCTTGCCCGTGTGATTAAGAGGCCGAAAGGGCTAATTCAAGTAATCGCTGGGCACTCGGCGTTAACGTTATCTTTCCTGCCAGTTCCCTTCCTTTCTTCGACATTTTGCTCCAGCTTTTTCGAAGCGCGTTCACCACTTTTTCTTCCGTTGTTTTAGCCATCAGCTCCTCCAACTGATGCTCCAGGAACAGCAGGCAAAGCGCATCTTCCAATGTTTGCGCATCCTCATTCCGGGCAGTTTTCAGGTTTAGCTCCTCTACAGCCTTGATCATTGCCTCACCATAGCCGCCCTCGCGCAAAATCTGTCCTGTCACCTCGGCATGGAATTTCTTTAGAGCATTCTTCCAGCGATGATAACCGGCTTTATCCATCGGGTAGGTGTCTCGTTTAATTTCCCATCGCCGGATATGTTGCGCTCGCGCTGCCAGGAGGAGTGCTTCCGAAGCGGATGGATTCAGCGCGAGCACCCATTCAGTCAGCCGCCTGCCATAAAAAAGTTCCCGCGGCAATCGCTCCCCACCGATTTTAATTTGATTAGGGTCGCGCGCATTCTCCGCTTCAATTTTCGCGACGGTCTTTTCAAATTGCTCTCCTGCTGCTCCCATAAAATTCCGCAATTCTAATGCCCTTTAGTTGAAATTTCAGCAGTCACTTTCAAAACAGTTCAAGTTCTGTTCTCGACTTGGCCGCACATTTTTGATAAAGGACTTGCGGGGTGGAAGCGGTTGCCAGCCACCCCCGCCATGCTCTGGAGAAATTTAAACGACCCAATCAATCGTTCAGTTGTCCTGCTGCTGAACCTCATTTTCTTCGCCTACTCAGCTTCCGCTTCCGACCTTACAAATGGGAATTTTGGCGCAGCACGGGCACCTGTCCTCCCTAAATCTTCCAGGAAATCCCGAACTGAATCGAAAGTTACTTCGGAAAAAAAGGAGCCATCGACAAACACTGATAACAAAAGCTCCGAGTCCAAACGCTACCCTTATCACGGCACGCTCGATTCCGTTGACCCCGCCGGAAAGTTTTTTGTTCTCAAAGGAAAAGCCAAAAACCGGCAAATCTGGGTGGCATCTAAAGCAGGAATTTGGAAGGACGATCAAAAAGCCTCTCTCACCGATGGCATCCCAGGAGAACGGGTCAGCGGTTCAGTCCATCGCCTGTCGGATGGCAGGGAGGAAGCATCCACCGTCCGCTTTGGCGAAAAATCCGAGCCCAAAAAACGGAGCAGCGTTCCCACCACTCGCAAATAGCTACTTCGAATTCGGCAGAAACGTGAATGCTACTGCAGCCAGCACACAGGCAAATGCAACCACGTGATTCCATCGAATCCGCTCCCCAAGATAAAAGATCGCAAACCCGCAAAACACGGTCAGCGTAATCACTTCCTGAATGATTTTTAATTGCGTTGCCGAATAGTAAGTGTTGCCCCAACGATTCGCGGGCACCTGCAATAAATACTCAAAAAAGGCAATTCCCCAGCTCGCTACGATCACCAACAATAAAGGCTTACTCTTGTATTTCAGATGCCCATACCAGGCAAATGTCATGAAGATATTCGAGAAGCAAAGAAGCAGTATTGGAGTCCACCGGTTAAAAAGGATATCGCTCATAGGGTCCGCACAGGGATGCCCTGTGCGGCAAGGTAATCTTTCACTTGCCCAACCGTAAATTCGCCGTAATGAAAAATGCTCGCAGCCAGAACTGCGTCCGCTTTTCCTGCCAGAAGCACTTCAGCCATGTGTGCCAGGTTCCCCGCACCGCCGCTCGCCACCACCGGCACATTTACCGCTTCACTTACGCGCCGGGTAATTTCCAGGTCGAAACCTTTCTTCGTCCCGTCGGCGTCAATGCTGTTCAACACAATCTCACCCGCCCCAAGTTCAACCGCGCGCTTCGCCCACTGCAACGCATTCAGGCCTGTCGCCTTGCGCCCCCCCTGCGCAAAAACCTGCCATTCCCCGGGAGCGACTTTTTTCGCATCGATGGAAACAACAATGCATTGACTCCCGAATTTTTCGGCTCCTGCTGTGATCAAGCTCGGGTCACTCAACGCCGAAGAGTTGATGCTGATCTTGTCTGCCCCGGCTTTCAACATCGTCCCCATGTCCGCAAGTGAACGGATTCCGCCCCCGACCGTCAATGGCATGAAGCATCGGTCCGCCACTCGCTCAATCACCTCAACCATTGTGGCTCGCCCATGCGCTGAAGCGGTAATGTCGAAAAACACCATTTCATCCGCGCCCTGTTCGTTGTAACGAAAGGCCAATTCAACCGGGTCCCCTACATTCCTTAATTCACCGGCCTCCGCTTTTCCGAACTGGACACCACGGGTCACCTTTCCATCATGAACATCAAGGCAGGGAATAACGCGTTTCGCTAACATATTTTCATTTCGCACGGCCTGTTGGCCCGCGAAACGTTAACGAACACTGCAAAAACGTCAAAACTCAAAGTTTTATGAATCAATCAAATAAAAAAGACGCGGCCTTTCAGCCGCGTCTTGAAATCAGCGGGTATATTATCGATATGGAACGTAGGCC
>JBQCGE010000010.1:0-3070 GCA_051955955.1 Verrucomicrobiota bacterium | reverse complement strand
GTGTTGTCCGGCGCGGTAAAATGCATGCAAACCTGCTCCACCCGCAGCGTCGATCCTTCTGATTTCAAGTGATCGGTGGCTACCATTTGATCACTCCTTTTTGCCAGACCAGCACTCGGTCGCGAACTTTGAACAACACCGTCATAATGGTGGAGAAAAACGCCGCCAAGATGATCAGTGCGGCGTAAACTTAGCCATATTCAGCCCAGCCCTGCGCCCAGCTTACGTACCAGCCGAGGCCCGATTTCACTCCTACCGTTTCCGCTACAACCAACGTCAAAAATGAGGTCCCAAGACCCATGAACAATCCAATGAAAATGCTCGGCATGGCGGCGGGAATAGCTACGCGGAAAATCAGGTAACTCGGTTTCGCGCCAAGTGTCCGGGCTACGTCGAGGTATGAGGCGCGGGTGTTTGCAATACCCGACACGGTCAACATGGTGACTGGAAACCAAACTGCCAGGGCAATCAGCGCCACCGCCGAGAACATCGCACTTGGCGAAATCACCATGGCCAATGGAATCCATGCCGTTGCGGGAATTGGGCCAACCACTTTCAGCACGGGCATACCCCAATAACGCGCATGCGAGAACCAGCCAATGCAAATGCCGGTAACCAGCGCGATGAACACGCCCAGGGCATAGCCGGAGAGCAACAGAAGGAGCGAATGCCAAGTGCTATCAAAGAGCAGCGCGCGATCATTGATCATGCTTTGCAACACGCCTGCGGGGCTCGGAAAATACGGAAGCGGCAGGAGGCGCAATCCGGTTGTGATGACTTCCCAGGCGGTCATGAGCACCAGGGTTGCGGCGATAATTGGACACATCTCCGCCATCCAGCGGCTGAGCCAACCCCAAAACCGTTGCACGATTGGAGCGACTAGAAACAACCCAAGAATAACCGAGAGAAAAATTGTGTAGGAACGGGTCTGCAGTTCGGGCTCATTTCCTGAAATGGCAATGTGAACACCGAGCGCAATCGCGGTCGCAATTGGGACGGCAAGCAGAGTTCTCCAGCGAAGCTTTTGCGCAGTTGTTTTCGCCACCGTAGTCACGGGGGGTGCGGCCGTCCGTTCGACCCGAACGGAGGGCGGATTCATTTCAGCAGATAGACTCATGATTTCGGTGGAACGAGGCAACCGGTGCAAAAAACATCGTTCGGATTAATATTAGCCAATTTGCGATAATTAAACTTCGAGGGCGCCTGGCCATCAGCAACCTTTTCCACAACCACTGAATTCAGCCATTCATCCGTGACCCCTTCAAGGTGAACAAACGATTTTTTGGCAAGCGCATCCACATCGGTCGAAGGGCTGAGCATCCCGGCCCTCTTCATCTCTTCGGAAGCGAGCCGGACAGCGGTTTCGGCACCGGACACACTCGGGACGTAACGCAAATTGGAAATCGCATAGGTGTTCTGTTCAACATCCGAAGCGAGATATTTTTTCTCGACTGAAAGTCTCGCGGCGGCAGCGGGGTTGGCCTGAACCCACTTTGCGGCTTTCAAGAGCGCGCGGGTGGCGGCGGCCGATGCCTTTGGATTATTTTTATAAAATTTTCCGTTCACCAGCACGGCGCAGCAATATTCATCCTTGTAGGGCGCATCTGCGGCCTGGTCCGCTATGGTCCGGACCTTTTTGTCTGCGAGGAGCAGACTCCCGATCGGCTCGGAATCTGCAATGGCATCGACCTCCCCCTTCTGCAATGCGAGGCCCAATTCGCCCGCCGGAAAGACCAGCCATGTGATTTCCTTGCTCGGGTCGATTCCATTCGCACCGAGCACGCGATTGGCAAAAATAAATGGCGGGGTTCCCATTCCGGGCACGCCAATCCGCTTCCCCCGAAGATCGGCCACGGAGCGAATATTCCCATTGGCCGCAGCCTGGACCCGCAAACATCCCTGGTGAATGCCACCGGTAAACTTCACATCAAGCCCCTGCTCGATTGGCTTGAGAAAATACATAACCAGGTGATGAGTCACATCGAACCCACCCAGGGCGAGCACATCCTTGTAATTGGCCCACTCACATTTAACCAATGAGACATCGAGCCCTTCCTCTTTGAAAAAGCCTTTTTCGACCGCAGTGAAGATTGGCGCTTCGCAAGTAATCCCAATGTATCCGACCCGGATTTTCATGCTGTCGCCCGCGCTGGCCGTCTCTTTTTTCGAGCAGCCGGTGATCGCGATACCAAACAGCGTGGCGCACAGGCCCAGTTTCATCCGCAGACTTGAAAGGACACCCCTCATCAGCACATTGTAACCTATTCTCCAGTTATAATGGAAATAACGCCTTGGCATCACAGTTATATCCAAAACTCATATAGGTATTTTCCTTTTCTGCAACCTTTCCCATCAGTTTTCGGGTGCAACTCTCCCCTCCGCGGCCACCTGGGCCGCATTATCCATGTCATTTTTCTTTCTCATCCTGTATTAATTAAGGATGAAATTTTTCCTCGGCTTGCTTTTATGCGCTCTTTCCATTGGGGCGGCGCAGCAAATCGGGAGTGAAGTGCCGAACTTCGCGATGCTCGACTACAAAGGCCGCTATCATGAACTCCGTCGTGCCGATGCGAAAGTGGTCGTGCTCTTCTTTACTTCCGATGGTTGTCCCATTGCACGGCAAAGCATCTCCCGCCTGAAGCAAATCCAAAAGCAGTTCGGCCCGGAAGGCGTACTCGTCTGGATGGTGGATTCCAATACCGGCGATGACCGTGAAAGCATTCGGCGCGAGGCCCAGGAGTTTAACTTCGGCCATTTACCGGTGTTGATCGACGATTCACAAGGAGTCGCCGCGATGCTCGGAGTGAACCGAACCGGGACCGTGAAATGCATCGAAACGAAGCATTGGACCGTGATTTACGAAGGGGCAATTGACGATCAAATGGTTGAGGGAGCCCAGAAGCCGGAGCCAACGGAACATTATTTGCAAGCCGCCTTGAAGCAATACCTGGCCGGGGAGTCGGTGAAGAATCCCAGCACTTTCGCCCGCGGCTGCGTCATCACTTTTGATAGCAAAGAATCGGTCTCCTACAGCAAACAGGTTGCGCCCATTCTCGAATCCAAATGCTAC
>JBQCGE010000009.1:0-2670 GCA_051955955.1 Verrucomicrobiota bacterium | reverse complement strand
TGATCATGATTTCAGCGGGCTTCGATTCTCGCGTTGGAGATCCCCTGGGCAACTTCACACTTACAGACCAGGATTTTGTTGACCTCACGCGGGTGATGCTGCACCTCGCGAACGAGTATGCCGATGGCCGCGTCGTCTCTGTACTAGAAGGAGGTTATAATTTGCGCGGATTGATGAAAGCAACCACCTCGCACGTGAAGGCGCTCCTTGGCGAGGCGTAGCAAATATTACACCTCAACGCTCAGCCCGGGTTGCGGTTGGATCACTTTGATCTTTGGATAGCGTGATCGGATTTGTTGCTCAAACCATGCGCGCGAATCGTGGTCTCCATGCCCAAGCAACACTGTTCGCGGATCCACTTGCCCAACAAAATCGAGCAGGTCATCGCGATTCGCATGGGCAGTCAGATCAAAATCGTCGGTCTCGCATTGCCGGGTGATTTCGCCTCCCGAAGTGCTGAAGAAGAATTTCTCGCCCATTGCTGCTTTCTTTAAGCGACCGCCTGGAGTCTCCGGGTCGGCATAGCCGACGAAGAAAATTGCGTGCTCGGGCTGGCCGGCCATTCGGAGAGCAAGTTCGTGCGCGGCGGTTTTCTCCGTCATCATTCCAGCAGTGACCACGAAAATTTTGCCGCCGCCGAGCTTCATTTTGTCGATCTGACCATGCTCCAGGACGGTGAGATTCAAAGCTTCGCCGAGCATTAACTGGGTTAATTGGCGGTGCGTGCGGTGCGCCTGCAGGTCGTAGATTTCCGTGAATACTTTGCCGAGTCCTCCGATGTAAATCGGTTGGGAGGGAATTTTACCGGCGCGCATCATCAAACTGAGCTGCGCGAGAATCTCCTGATTCCGTCCCAGAGCAAATACCGGGATGAGGATTGACCCTTTTCGCGCGAGCACCCGTTGAATCGCTTCGGCCAAGCGATCCGCTTCCGTCTGTCGGGTTACACCCGGCGTGACGGCTCGGTTTCCGCGTGTCGTTTCCATGATGAGGATGTCGGCCTGCACATCTTCAAAACGGGCAGCTTTGAGAATGGTTTGATCCTGGAAATTGACATCACCGGTGTAAAAAAGAGTTTCTTTTTGCCCCCTCAGCATTAATCCGGCGGAACCGAGCGCATGGCCAGCGTCGTAAAACTCGAGCGTTGGAGAGGGGAATCCAGCGCGGGTCTTGTGGAATGCGGCCCATTCAATCTCACGGTTATATTTGAAACCCTGGTAGAGGTGGGCAGTCTCATCGATCTCCTCGTGGGTGTAGAGCGGATATTCCTTAATCCCAAGTTCGTCCCGCTGCCGCATCATCACGTTCACCGAATTGTGAAGGACGCGCTCGACCAGAAAATAACTCAACTCGGTCATCAAGACATGGGCCCGGGGCGCATAACGGAGCGCGACCGGCAGAGAGCCGACGTGGTCATGATGACAATGGGAAATCGCGATGGCGTCGAGTTCCTCATTTTTAATCAAATCGAATTTCGGAAGACTTTCCCACCCTTCACGCTTCGGATGCACCCCGGCATCCATCAGAATTTTATTGCCTTCCAGATCGACAAACCACGCGCTCGCGCCGATGTCGCTATCCGGATTTAAATTGATAATACGCATTTCTTAATTTGAGCGGATACGGCGGCGAAAAACAAAATGATCAAACTTTCATCTGCCGAACCTCCACTGTGAAGGTGATCTGCCTTCACACAATTTTCCTCAAAACGAGGCAACCAAGTGTTCGGGAGAAAGTAGCTCATGTTTGACCAAACGGAAAGTCTGGGTACCAGGAGATTAAAAAACCGAGGCCTCTCATGAAAGAGAAGCCTCGGGTTGTTTAAAGGAATGGGCGAAGAACGGCTTGATCAGGCTTTCCCGCCAAAGCTCACGAAATCATCCACGTCGAGCATGTCGAACCATGTGGCGATATCCTCGCGGTGGGGTGCTGTCTTTTTGTGCAGGGATTGGAAAAACTCGCGATTTTCCAGGTCGGCGGGAACCCTGCGGGCTTCGGACTTTGACCAAACAATAATTTCGCTCAGGCTCGGCTTGCTTTTCGAGTTCTGTAAAACCCATTTCAGCATTTCGCCATCGCCACGGCCCTGCTGCACCTCGTTCTTGAATGCCTGGGCATCCACCTGAACGAAACCGAAAAAGCGCTGGTCCAATGGACAGTTGAAGTTGTACTCCCCGTTCTTTCCCGCGATGGTGGCGCGGCACTTATCGAGAATGCGCGGAAGCAGGACAAACGGACCGAGCCGAACACGCGGGCTCCGGGGAGGTCGTTGAGTCAGGTCTGTCATGATGCAGATTCTCCGGATTCGGGTTTCGGATTTGGTTGAGCTTCGGATAGAGGCAGCTTGACCTCGCTCGGGACATCGGCCCCGGCTGAGGCACCGCTTTCATCCTGGACAGTAGTTTCCGCCTCGGGATTTGAAGTTTCCAGAGCATTCTCTTGATGCCCCTGGACTTCCCCCTCGACGGACGCACCCTCGCCCGCGTGTTCACCACCCTGTTGCGCGGGGTGTTCGCCTGCGCCTTCGGCTCCCTGCTTTTCAGCAGGTTGCGGTTTGGCTGGGCGTGGCGCTGGTTTCTTGGCGGTCTCGAGAATGCCATTGGCAAATTCGATGACATGGCCCTGGTGAACCAGCCAGTGCAAATCGGCATTCAAGGCGGCCAATGCGGG
>JBQCGE010000008.1:0-8335 GCA_051955955.1 Verrucomicrobiota bacterium | reverse complement strand
GCAGGCACAGCGCCTTCGCTTTTGTAGCCGATATCCACCAAAACTTCTTTTGGGCGGACTTCGATGACGGTTCCTTTTACAATTTGGCCAGCTGAAAAGAGTCTTGCGCTCTCCTTCAGGGCTTCTTCCATTGTCAGCATATATATAGATTAAGAGACCACAGTAGAGGGAGACTTGGCCGGGTTCCGTGTAGATTCCCAACGAAGCTCCATTGCCTAACGGACCAGACGTTGCGGGGCAACGGAGGTTAAAGGTTAGGTTACCTGGTTAACTTCACTTTTCTCAGCCTCGACGAACATCCGCACGCGCGGTGTTCAGGCAATGATCATGATACACCCTGCCGATTTGGCGGCAAGAGGGTTCTTTGAATGGTGGTGGAAAAGTCTATTCAAAGTAAAATGGATTGTAAGTGCTTGGTTATCAAAAGTGTTGCACCATTTGCCAAGGGCATTTTGCGCGATTAACGTCCAATGGCCGGATTGAATTTCAATCCTCATTATGAACCTGAAGTTTTGTTCGAGTGTGCGTGGCAAAATGATTTTAACTGGAGTGGCTTTGCTCTCCATCGGCGCTGTCTTTACGTCGGCTCAAGCGGTGAACCAAACTGTGGCCTCCGCCAATACTTCCTATGAACAGAAGAACTGGAGTGTTTATACGGCCAGCGCTCAGGAAATCGTCCGCATGCAGGAGTCGGGCGTGACAGCGGGCGTGATCCGCACTTACATTTTGAATTCGAACGTCCCTTTCAAGCCGACGGTGGACGATATTCTCTATTTGCATAAACACCAGGTGCCGGATGATTTGGTTTCGGATTGGATCAGGAAGGGGAGTGAATTGACAATTGCCGCGCAACCGACGCAGCCAGCCAGCAGCCCGGATCTGGTAGCCGCAAATAGTCAGCCCCAACCCGCTCCGACAGCTACTGCAGCGCCCGCGCAGCAGCAAGCGCCTGTAGTCGTCACTCAACAACAACCGACGGTTGTTTACCAACAAGCGCCACCGACAGTCGTTTACCAATCTCCCACCTACGTTTATACCGAGCCTTATTATTACACACCGCCGGTTTCCATTGGGTTCAGTTACGGCTGGGGACGGCCATACTGGGGCCATTCACATTTTTACGGTCCCGTTCACCATGGATATTATCACGGTGGCTGGGGCAGCGGGGTGCGTGTTGGCGTTGGCTTCCGTTTTGGCGGCCACCATCACTAAGGCGATCAGAAGTGAATCGAGAAGAGGACTATTCCCTTAGCTCGCTCTGAGCCTGCCGGGACCGCCAGGTTGGCGGAATCTTCCCGGGCATTCGCCGGGCGCTTCAGATTGAAGAATTTCACCTTCTGCTTCGAAGTCCAAAAATCGTGCAGGAACCCGCTTTTGTTTAAGCGCGGTTTCTGCTGGAGCAATTCTTCGGCGGATTTTCTTTTTGCCCTCCGCTCATCTGCGGCCTCCCGCCACCTCCCCCCCCCCCGTTTCGAAACGATTTGGGCATCATCTCCAAAAATTGGCGTGGCAGCCAATCCGACCATGACAATGAAAGCGTTAACGCTTCTCCTGGCTCTCGATTTTATTGTGGAGTCCGCGTGATTAAGGTTTAGGTGCTTTGTTGGTCGGCGCTGGTGAATTTGTTGCGCCACTTGCCATGGGGCGCGCACTGGCAGGACTCGGTGTTGGGCCTGTGCTGGTGACGATCTGGTTTGTCCCGAAATAGCGCGTGTAAATGGGGGCGAAATCAGGATTCTTCTGTGTGAATTCGCCAAGTTTCGAGCGCATTTGATCAATCAACTGCTGGGTGTTCTCCTGCCCCTGGAGGAATTCAACCAACTGTTGGTTCTCCCGGGAGAGCAAAGTTCCTTCCCGATAAATAAAGATGGAGACGGTTCCTGCCAGGATGAAAATGGAAATCGCGATGGCATGCACCAGCGTTCGCAGTTGTTGAAACCGCGCATCGTTCTCCGGTTGGTCAGGTGATAAATTCATGGGGAGCAAATCAAGGTTTAGCGCTATTTGTGTTTTCCACCCGGCGCATGCCGAGGCTTTGCAGAACCGGCATGATGGCTGGATGTTGCCGGCTATATTCCACCGCGTCCGAGCCGAAGGCCTGGAGCAGGGCACGATTGCGATTCACCCGCGCGACTTCGCTTTGGAGCAATTGATGCTGCCTGGAGGATTGCAAAAACCAGTAGCAAAGCCCGGCTGTAACGGTGACGCTGATCAGCAAAATAGCCGCTAACGCAACGTTCATTGGATCACGGTTCATGAGGTGATTTAGTCACTTCACCCTGCGGTTGTCGATGCCATTTTCTCCGCGCATCTCAGCTTGGCGCTGCTGCTGCGGGGGTTCTGGTGTCGTTCCTCGGGCCCCGCTGTTAGCGGTCCGGAAGTTCGAGAAAAAATCCCCAAGCGTTCCAATTCCTGGAAGCGCTTCTTCACGCGCCGATCCTCGCCCGAGTGAAAGGTGAGGATTGCGACGCGTCCTCCGGGATTCAAACAGTCCGGGAGTGCCCGGAGAAACTGGTCCAATACGCCAAATTCGTCATTCACCAGGATTCGAATGGCCTGGAATGTTCGTCGAATCGCCAGCTCGATATTTGCCGCTCGCCCAATGCTCTTTAACCCTGATTCAACGGCATGGCGCAAAGCACGGGTGGTTGTGATGGGGGAATGTTTCTGCCCGGCAAGGATCGCGCGCGCAATGGCTGGCGCGAATTCTTCATCAGAATTTTCACGCAACAGGTCGATTAGGTTTTGCTCGCTCAAGGTCGTCAGCACTGCGGAGGCTGGGCGTCCCTTGTTGGGGTTCATTCGCAAATCGAGCGGCGCATCGAATTTGTAGCTGAACCCGCGCTCCGGAGTATCCAGTTGCATTGATGAAACACCTAAATCCGCCAGGATGAAATCGACGCCGGGCAGTCCCAGTTCACCGAGCAAACGAGGCAGTGCGGCAAAATTGGTGTTGCGCGTGATCAACTCCTCCGCGCGGTAACCCTCCCTGCTCAAACGTTCCTCTGTCCTGGCCAACTCGATCGGGTCGGTATCAATTCCAATCAGTTTTCCGCCAGGACGAAGCTGATTAAGTAATTCGCGTGCATGTCCGCCATATCCAAGAGTGCAGTCGACACCGACTTGTCCGGATCGCGGTTGGAGCCACTCCAGGATTTCCCGAACCATGATTGGGCGATGCATGCCGGCGGGAGTTTTGCCCGAGGCTAACACGTGAGCGACCGTATCTGGATATTTATCAGGATTGAGTTCCTTGTACTTCTCGGAAAAGCGGCGGGGATGCGTGCCGCTGTAACGGACCCGTCGTTTTGGTTTTTCGGTGTTTTGCTCAGGGATATCAGCCATTGTGATTACCGTGCCCCGGTGAACAGAATGATTAAATCAATGATGAAGAGCAGTACGATTGTCACTTCCAGCATCAGCATCCAACGATTCGATTGATCGTGCTGGAGCAATTGATAGAGGTTATCCAGAGTTCGCAATTTTTCATCAACGGTCTTGTGCCACCACCCGATATGAAAGCGGCCCGAGATCATCTGGTAAACCCGCGCGAGATGCCAGTCACCAATAAATTTCGTGATATTCGAGAGCTCGTCATTGTATCGGGCGAGATCGATTTGTATTTCGCGGAGTTCGACCAGGATATCGCGTTTTTTGCGAAAACCTCGTCCGCGCAGGTCTCGGTAAGCCCGTTCCAATGCGCGATCGAGCAAACGATCATAAGCTTCGAGTTCGGCAAGATGGAGATTGGCGAGTTCAATCACATAGAGAGTTTCCGGGAAATCAGTTGGTTCATCGATTACCAGTGCGGCATCCCAATCGAGGACCACCAGGTCATTGCAATAGTAAGCAAGATAACGACTGGTGGATTCCTCCCGTTCCTGCTCCGCCAGAACTCCAGCTTCAGCCTCCTGAGTCAGGAGCGCCGCTACTTCTTTCCGGTTTTGGTGAAACCATTGCTCAGCAGTTCCTTCGGTTTCATCCAGCACGGAGTCCGCTTCCAAACAGAACACGGTGTAAGCCTCGTCCTCCACGAGATATTCCAGGGGACGAATGAGGTGAGGACGAAGGTTTACGTAAATCTTTTCCGCCAGCTCGCGAATTTCCGCATGCAAGCTCCTGCCATCCAAAATCAATTCATGATAAGGGACGAGGTCGATCAGCTTTTCCACATGGAACGGAACACGAACCGTGATGCTCACTGCGCCAATTGGAAGCAGTTTGATAGTCTGCTCAACTTCGATTGGCCCATGGGGGCCCACTCGGGTTGTTTTAGGTAGCCTGACCATCTGCGGACGATAAAAGAAAGGGTGCTTTGGATTTCGTTTACTTTTGTCGACTTTGAATTGCTCCACCTTGTAGCCAAGGAGTTCCGGAACGACTTCCCGCCCCATTTCATAGGCAATATCGAAGGCATACATGTAGACGGCTTCACCGATGTAGCTCATAGCACTTTTCTCACTGTTTTGATTTTCGTTTTCATTTTGCAATCCTCGTCACAGTGACACAGTTCCTGTGTCAAAATGTTCCAGTGCTTCTTTGCTCAGGTTTCCAAGCAAATATCGAAACATGCGTTCTCTCAACGAATTACTACGATGTGGAAACTGGTACGCACTTTGCATGTCCCCCTTCGTCGGAAGCCGAATGGTTCGGCTGAATTTGACCCGCTTCTTAGCGGATGAATTTATCTTTAGTGTAAACCTATGGCTATAAAATTAAAACCACTTGGAGCTCGCGTGTTGGTCGAGCCCGTATCTGAGCAGGAAGTCAAGCGTGGTGGAATCATCATTCCGGACAGCGCGAAGGAAAAGCCCACCGAAGCGATTGTGAAGGCCGTCGGGCCGGGTGAAGTGGATGAAAAAGGAAATCGTATTCCCCTGGAAGTAAAGGTGGGTGATCGCGTGCTGATCAGCAAATCTGGCGGCACGGAAATCAAATTGGACAACAAGGAATATAAGGTATTGAGCAAGGACGACATCCTTGCGGTGGTTGAATAACTGGTCTCCCGGTGCATATTGGCGCTTCTTCGGGAAGGGCCAGTGTGGCTGGGAATTTGTAAGATGACCGTGAAAGCGGTTTTGTTAACGAAAGGATAGGAAATTTATATGGCAGCTAAACAATTGATGTTTGATGAAAGCGCGCGGCAATCTCTCCTGCGCGGCGTGCAGCAGTTGACCAAAGCAGTATCCGCGACGCTCGGACCCAAAGGCCGCAACGTCGTGATTAACAAAAAATGGGGTTCTCCCACTGTGACCAAAGACGGTGTGACGGTCGCCAAAGAAGTGGAACTCGATGACCCATATGAGAATATGGGTGCCCAAATGGTTCGCGAAGTCGCGAGCAAAACAAGCGATGTGGCCGGTGACGGCACCACGACCGCGACCGTTCTGGCGGAAGCGATTTATCGTGAAGGGCTGAAGAACGTGACCGCGGGCGCAAACCCGATCAGCCTCCAGCGCGGGATTAAAAAAGCAGTCGATGCTGCCGCCGCTCAGTTGGCGAAGATCAGCAAGCCCGTCAAGGACAAGGAGGAGATCAAGCAGGTCGCGACTGTTTCGGCCAACTGGGATTCGACCATTGGCGAAATCATTGCCGACGCCATGGATAAAGTGGGCAAGGACGGCACCATCACGGTTGAGGAAGCCAAGTCAATTGAAACATCCCTCGAGGTTGTTGAAGGGATGCAGTTCGACAAAGGTTATCTCTCGCCTTACTTCGTGACCGACAGTGAGTCGATGGAAGCGAAGCTAACGGATGCCTACGTCCTCACTTACGAAAAGAAAATCAGCAGCATCAAAGACATTATTCCGGTTTTGGAAAAGACCGCTCAAACGGGCAAGCCGCTTCTGATTATCGCTGAAGATGTGGAAGGCGAAGCGCTCGCCACCCTCGTGGTGAACAAGCTTCGTGGCACGTTGAAAGTTTGCGCCGTGAAGGCTCCTGCTTTCGGTGATCGCCGCAAAGCCATGTTGGAAGACATTGCGATTTTAACCGGTGGCAAATGCATTACTGAAGATCTCGGTATCAAGCTGGAGAGCCTGGAACTGACAGACCTCGGCCGCGCCAAGACGGTTATTGTGGACAAGGAAAACACCACGATCGTGGAAGGGGCTGGCAAGAACTCGGAAATCCAGGGTCGAGTCACCCAGATTCGCCGTCAAATTGAGGAAACCACTTCGGATTATGACCGCGAAAAACTCCAGGAACGTTTGGCCAAGCTCGCTGGGGGTGTGGCAATCATCCACGTCGGTGCGGCAACGGAAACGGAAATGAAGGAGAAGAAAGCGCGCGTGGAAGACGCCTTGCACGCGACTCGTGCTGCGGTCGAAGAAGGGATTGTCTCGGGTGGTGGGGTTGCCTTGCTCCGCACATTACCGGCAATTGAAGCTCTTAAGCTCGAAAATCCGGATGAACAAATCGGTGTCGATATCGTAAAGCGCGCCGTGGAAGCTCCGTTGCGCATGCTGGCTTCCAATGCTGGCGTGGAAGGCTCCCTGATTGTTCAGGAAGTGAAACGCCGCAAGGGGAATGAAGGGTATAACGTCGCGACCGGTGAGTTCACCGACCTCGTGAAAGCGGGTGTGGTTGATCCCAAGAAGGTCACTCGCAGCGCACTGCAGAATGCCTCATCCATCGCGGGGTTGCTCCTGACCACAGAATGTCTCGTGACCGAACTCCCGGAAAAGGAAAAACCAGCTCCGGCAGGCGGCCATGACCATGGCATGGACTAAGCCGAAGATTCGGAATTGAATTAAACGAAAAGCCGGGAGATGCCTCCCGGCTTTTTTGCTTTTAAGGATCAACTTAAAGTTACTTCCCCTTGCAGTAATGCTTGATCAGATCAAGGAATTCAGCACGGGTGCGGGCGTCTTCCCGGAAAGCACCGAGCATGGATGAAGTCAGGGCGTAGGAGTTTTGTTTTTCCACTCCCCGCATGGCCATGCAGAGGTGTTGTGCTTCGATGACAACTGCGACGCCTTGGGGTTTAATCAGTTCGTTCAAAGTCTGCGCGATTTCCACGGTCATCCGTTCCTGCACTTGCAATCGGCGGGCAAACACTTCAACCAATCTCGGCAATTTGGAGAGGCCAACGACTTTATTGGTGGGCAGGTAGGCAATATGGCACTTGCCGAAGAACGGCAGGAGGTGATGCTCGCAAAGGCTATAAAAATCGATGTCCTTGACGATCACCATTTCATCTGAGCGCACATCAAAAAGCGCATCATTCAGCACTGCCTTGGGATCCTGCCAATATCCCTTGGTTAAAAAATCAAAAGCTTTGGCGACGCGCATTGGGGTTTTTTCCAACCCATCCCGGTCCGGATCTTCTCCCAGCAGCACGAGCTGCGTGCGGACACTTTCCGCAAACTCTTTTAACTTATTTTCTTCCATTAGAGCAAAAGCCTAATCCCGAAAGCAGTGAAATACCAAGATTTCTATTGTCCTGGCCTGGGTTCGGGGGTTGCGGGAACTGGTGTGGCCGGCTGCGTGGCGTCCGTTTTTTTCTTATCGAGATTTTTATGCAGTTTAGCTTTCAACTCCTGCATGTACGCAATTTTTAACAGGTCCAAAATTTACTGGGCCAGTTCAAATTTTCCCGAGTTTAAAACGACGCGGGCGAGGTGCAGGTAAAGTCCCTGTTTCTCCACATCGTTTTTGGCGAGGGTCAAAGCGTAATCCCAGGCGGCAATGGCATCATCCACTCGCATGGGGCGTATCCCATAAAAGCTCTGGGCATAATCGGTTGCCAATTCGAGGTTGTTGGGATCCAGCGCCATTGCTTTTTTGTACAAGTCGAGGGACTTGTTGAAGACCTGCTCCTCGTTAATCCGATACATCTCCATGGCATCCTTGCGAAAGAGGTAAACGGTGGTGGCAAAGTTTTGAAAATAGACGGGCTCCTTTGGGTCGAGTTCAATCGCTTTCTCGTAATATTCGAAAGCTTTTTTAACAGGCCCAATATGGCCGTAAATATTGGCCAGATTATTCCACGGACTCGGGTTTTTGGGAGCTAATTCGCGCGCCTTCTCCCATTGTGTGATAGCTTCCTGTGTGTCGCCCACTTCGTTCAAAAAGCTGCCGTAGGCGAGCCGCGCATCGACATGCTCGGGATGTTTCTTGAGAAAGTCTTCGTATATTTTACGAATCGGATCGAGCTGCGCATCGATTTTTGCCGCGAGGACACCAGCCGGGGTGGGGGCACCTTGTTTGGCGAATGCGTCCGACTCACGGATTAGGCGATTGATTTCGTTGAGCGCCTTTTCGTCCTGCTCCAGGATTTTTTCATACTCCTTTTCAATCGGATCGTTCTCGCTGGAAGCTGGGGTGGCGGTGG
>JBQCGE010000007.1:0-2929 GCA_051955955.1 Verrucomicrobiota bacterium | reverse complement strand
GGCGGAATTTCAGCGAAATTCCCTTTTCTTCGGTCGCAAGCTCATTATCTTAGCGGCCCGAAGTTTTTGTCGCTGAACATCAATATGCATCCTGCTTAAGCTGGGGTAAGTTGTTCGGTTGCAAGTGATCCATGGAAACATCGCACATCAGAAATTTTAGTATCATTGCCCATATTGATCATGGGAAAACGACTTTGAGTGATCGTTTGCTGCATCGCACCGGCACTATTGCCACACGCGAGATGCAGGAACAATTGCTTGATTCGATGGACCTTGAAAGAGAGCGGGGGATTACGATCAAGGCTCATCCTGTGACCATGTACTACAAGGCGAAGGATGGGCAAACGTATGAGTTAAACCTGATCGATACTCCAGGACACGTTGATTTTGCCTACGAAGTGTCGCGAAGCTTGAGCGCGTGCGAAGGAGCTTTGCTGATTATTGACGCCGCGCAGGGGGTTGAAGCGCAAACAGTCGCGAACCTTCACCTCGCTGCAAAGCAGAACCTTGCGATCATTCCTGTGATCAACAAGATCGATTTGCCACATGCGAATGTCGAACTCGCCAAATCGCAGCTTGAAGACATTCTAGCCATCCCGGCTGACCAGGCGATCCTCGCAAGCGCTAAAGAAGGAATTGGGATCGAAGACATTCTTGAAGCGATCGTGGCGCGAATTCCGCCGCCTAAGCCCACCGGCGAGAGATCGTTGCAGGCGCTTGGGTTCGATTCCTATTTTGATACTTTCAAAGGAGTGGTGACGCATGTGCGCGTCTTCAATGGTGAGTTGAAGCCCGGGCTGCAATGCAAATTATTGCACTCGAATAAGGTGGTGGAAATCAAGGAAGTCGGGAGCTTTAATCCGAAGCCATATACGAGAGAGAAACTGGAAGTCGGCGAAACGGGTTATTTTACGGCCAATATCAAGAGCCCCAAGGAAGTGAAGATGGGCGATACGCTGACTGATTCGCGCATACCATCACCGGCTTTGCCAGGGTTCCAGGAAATTCATCCGATGGTGTTCAGCGGGATTTACCCGATCAACACGGCAGATTACGAACATCTGAAAGCAAACCTTGCGAAGCTGCAGTTGAATGATTCGGCGTTTGTCTACCAGTCAGAAAGTTCAGTGGCGCTCGGTTTTGGTTTTCGTTGCGGATTTCTTGGACTGTTGCATCTCGAGATTGTGCAGGAACGGTTGCGGCGCGAGTATGACATGGACATTATCGCAACCTATCCGAGCGTTATTTATAAAGTAACGCTCACGGATGGAACAACGAAGGAGATTGATAATCCCGCCTTCATGCCCGAGACGAATTACATTGAGTTCATTGAAGAACCGATGGTGAAGACGTTCGTGATTTGCCCCAACGAGAACATCGGCGACATCATGGCTTTGCTCGCGGAAAAACGCGGGATAGTCGAGCATACCGAAACCCTCGATACACGACGCGTCATGCTGACCGCACGAACCCCTTTGAATGAAATCCTGAT
Organism: Verrucomicrobiota bacterium; assembly: GCA_051955955.1. Lineage (GTDB taxonomy): Bacteria > Verrucomicrobiota > Verrucomicrobiia > Limisphaerales > SXQI01 > DASVNK01. Next base: position 1,437 of record JBQCGE010000007.1, on the reverse strand, counting down.
TGATTTCCACGACCGCATCAAAAGCATCACACGCGGCTATGGTTCGATGGATTACGAGCACGACAATTATGCCGTTTCCGACATGGTTAAGCTCGACATGCTGGTGAATTCGGAACCCGTCGATGCTTTTTCCTGCATTGTTCACCGTGATAAAGCAGAGAGCCGGGGACGGGCCCTGGCAGCGAAGTTGAAAGAGGTTATTCCAAAACAACAATTTGCCATTGCGATCCAGGCCGCAATTGGGGGCAAGATCGTTGCGCGTGAAACGGTCACCGCGATGCGTAAAGACGTTACGGCGAAGTGCTATGGCGGTGATATCAGCCGTAAACGCAAATTGTTGGAGAAACAAAAGGAAGGCAAGAAACGGATGAAGTCATTCGGTTCGGTGCAAATTCCTCAGGAAGCGTTTATCGAGGTGTTGAAGGCTTAAATTTGCACTCCTCAGCCATACAACGCTTGACTCAGACTATAATGTGATCGCTTAAAACGGTTCAAGGTTCATGACGATTCGCTGGTTTTTTTCGCGAACAGAGCGGCAACTCTCCGAAATGTGCCGCCAAATGGAGCGCGTACTCAATGAGCAGCGGGACCTCCTTTCTCCTGAAGCGATTACCGCCGTGGAAAGAGTCCAGAGTGAAGCGCGCGGGGTGATCCATCGCGGTGGAACTCAAAAGGAAATGACCGCGGAAATGGATAAGCTGGAGGAGACGGCGCGGAAATGGTTCAAGGCTTACGCCTTTCCAGGCGTTCGGGAGAATGTTAAAGAATTCCTCGTTGCGGTGGTGGTGATTCTTTCGTTCACCACCTTTTTTCTTCAACTGACAAAGATTCCGACAGGTTCGATGCAGCCAACTTTATACGGCATCACGCAGAAAAATCTGAAGGGATTGGATGATGTAAAATTGCCGGGATTCTTTGCATCATTTTGGCAATACTGGGTTTTTGGGGTTTCCTATAAACATCTGGTAGCGCCTGAGGATGGACGGATTGATGGCATTTCGCCGGTTAAAACTGTTTTTCCTTTCATAAAAAAACAGACCATTTACTTCAATCGCAAACCACTAACGGTTTGGTTCCCACCTGAGACTGGTGTTGAAGATTTCGGCCAAATCGCAGTGGGTCAAAATTATTCCAAGGGTCAGGATATACTTAAATTGAAAGTGGTCGAAGGGGACCATTTATTAGTAGACCGCTTTACTTATAACTTCCGGAGACCGGAACGTGGTGAAATCATTGTATTTAAAACTAAAGGAATTTTGGGAATTCCACATCAGGATCAACTCTATATTAAACGGCTGGTGGGAATGCCCGGAGAAGAACTACGGATTGGGGACGATCAGCACCTGATCGTAAATGGTCATCGACTTGATGCCAGTACACGGCATTTCGAAATGGTGTATGCAATCAATGGGCAGCCGGAAGATTTTCCCTATGTTG
>JBQCGE010000006.1:0-4843 GCA_051955955.1 Verrucomicrobiota bacterium | reverse complement strand
AACGAGGCGGAGCGGATAGCCGTTGAGCCACGGGAGCGGTTCGCCGTTCATTTCATAGGCGAGCATGACTTCGCCATCATTTGCCTGATCCACATCGAGCGCCTTGATGAAATCGGGCGTTTGCGGCAGCAAACCTTTATCAAGCCCATTGAACGTGACCTGCTTCGCACTGGCTTGCATGCCGGCGCGTTCGAGCACGGCTTTCAGGGGAACACCTTTCCACCGCGCATTACCCATCATCCCATTGCCGGATTGGCCACCCTGGATGCGCGGCTCAAAAAAGCCGCGGCTGTTCCCGGAGCATTGATTGACTGCGACGACTTCGACAGGGTCCATCTTGCGGAGGTCGTCGATTGTCAGCGTGAGCGGGTTTTTCAACGAGCCCTGGATTTGCAAAGCAAATTTGTCCGGGCGCAACAGCGGTTCCGGGGGAGGAGAAAGGGTCAGATGATAGCGGACGAAAAAGGCATCGTTCGGAGTGATGACACCCTCATTGAAAACTGAAAAAGGCGTTTCCAACTGAGGCGGACGCGTCGTCAGCCGAAGCAAGGGACGCTTCTGGGGATAGGCGACGAGTTCGCGTTCGCCATTCTCGAAGGGTAGCTCCACCGTCTCGGCAACACTCCTGGCAACGGCAGCGCCTGCTACTGCGACGGCTGTCTGGCGGAAGAACTGCCGCCGATTCAGGCCTTGTTTGTTTTTGCTCATAACTCCGTGCGGGAAAGGTAGCACGAATTAAAATTCATTGGCCAGCAGAACTCTGAAAAAATCCGTCTCCTTGGGTAACCATGACTTTTGGCACAACACGGGTTCATTCAAGGTGTAAAAGCGACCGGATTTTAGACTGTTGCAAAAAGTGGCGGAGCAGCCTCGGCTCTGAGTGCTGAGAATCCCTGCGGTCTGGTTGCGCGGGCTTTGAACCTTCTGCTAATCTGCACTGCACGAACAGTTTTAATCCTCAACATCGCGCCCGAAACCCGCGAGCCGGCTTCACGCTGATAGAGTTGCTGGTCGTGATTGCAATTATCGCAATCCTTTCCGGCTTGCTGCTTCCCGCTTTGGCTCGCGCGAAAGGAAAAGCGCGGCAGGGAAGTTGCCTCTCAAACCTGCGCCAAATCGGCCTCTCAACCATGAGGTATTTGGATGATGCGCCGGATCGTTTTCCGGATCGACGCGATTTGAAGCAATCGCTCCCGGGCGGTTATATGCCATGGAATGACTGGCCGAAGAGCGACCCGCGCGCGGGTTGGGCGGCAATCGTTTTTAGGCGCGAGTTGGATTCGCGGGAAATTTGGAGCTGTCCCGCGATTATGAATTCGCCACTTCGGCAGGCGGTGCAGGTGGCCCAGGCAACCGATACAAAAACGAATGCGATTATCACACGCTATTGGTTCTGGCGATTTGATCGGATCGATCCCGAAATCCCGCTCGATAATTTTTGGGGCAAGACCATTGAGCAATCGGTGATTGATCTAAAGGCAGCGCAGAACCCAACGACCGGAAATCCCAATGGCCCGGCGGATGTTGAACTCGCGGTCGATCCTTATTTTCCCCGGACCGTTCCAACCGTAGCCGAAGCCCTTCGCGGACGTGCTGCCCACTCCAAAGGCCGCAACCGACTTTCCCTCGATGGACACGCGGAGTTTGTGCGCGATGCACGGTTAAAGTGAAGAAAGGCGCGATTCCTTAGCTCGTTACAAACAAGGCTGAAAAGGTTAAATAGCGTGCGAGACCTTTTATGGAACAACGTCATTACATGGAACGAGTGCTTAAAGTGGCGCGCGACGGCAGTCCAAAGGATGCAAAATTAACCATCGGATTCCCGTGCCTGGAGAATGGCACTTGGATATGTTTTTGGTCTTTGGACTACTTTCAAAGCGGAATTTCTATGAGCGGTGAGGATGAAATGGACTCCTTAGTTAGGGTGATCCGTTTCCTGACAAAATTTATAATGGACTGCCAATCGGATGGCTGGACGATCTATTGGCGACAAGAAGGCGATAATGGAGGATTTCGAGTTCCATAATTATAGGGGGGGTAGTGTGCATTCGAATGCCTCATTGTCATAGTTCAACAGTTTAAATACAAAGGCGGCATGAAAAAAGCAGCGACTTTGCTGAAGGCTTTGTTCGGCTTGTTACTGGTGACGAATTTGTACAGTAGCGAGTCGCTGGTCGACTTGAGTTTTCATCCGCCATACTTGAACAGTTGGTTCACTAATGAAGACCTGACGTTTACGTTTGCGAGCGCATTGCGGCAGGATGATCGTTTGATTTTGGCGGCGAATCCTTTTCCGATCCGGAATGGCCCGCCGATCGGAAAGATTTTTCGCCTGATGCCGGATGGAACGTTGGATGACCAATTTGCCCTACAGCCGTTTACGGGTTACGTGCCCGGATTACACACGCTGCCGAATGGAGAGGTGCTGGTAGGTGGGAATCACTCGGAGATTAATGGTTTCCAGGTGCCAATATTCTCCAGGTTGTTTGCAGGAGGCCCGGTTGACCCTTCATTTCTAGGGAGCCATTCCGTTACCGGCTTTGAGGCGGGCGTTGGACAGATGGAAACGGATTCCCTGGGGCGCATTTATGCGAGTGGGTGGTTTATTCTGACGAATAGCACGGAATGGGTGAATCTCGCTCGCTTTGAAAGCAATGGGGCGTTGGACGAAACGTTTCCAAAGTTGGAGGGATATATCTCAGGGCAGGAAGTATTACCGAGCGGGAAGGTGCTGGTATCCGGTAATTTCTCCCCGATGAATGATGAACGGCACATTTTCATTGCTCGATATAACCCTGATGGAACTGAGGATGCCACGTTCAACGTTCCGAGTTCTGTGAGCGACGTTATGGCGATGGCGGTTCAGGCGGACCAGAAGATTTTGGTTGCACAGTCGAGTAACCTGGTTCGCTTGCTGCCGGACGGTGCAATGGATCCTTCCTTCAAATTCGATTACGAGGTGACCGGGATCCAACAAATTCTCGCCCGGGCTGATGGGAGAATTTTGGTGAGTGGGTGGTTTGGTAATGTTAGCGGATTTCCGCGCAACGGAATTGCGCAATTCCTGACGAACGGAATCCTGGATAGCGAATTCGTGGTGGAGGCGAGCGGCCAATACAATCTACTACAACTACAACTCCTGGCTGAACAGTCAGATGGGAGAGTAATCCTGGGCGGGCACTTTACAAATGTGAACGGCATCGCAATCACGAATTTGGTTCGCTTGAATTATATCCCGCTCGGTCAGTCCACTTCTGTAACCATTGATCCACCGCTCGATTTCGCCGAGAACACGAACCTGGCGACGGTCTCCATTTCCAGAGTGGGGGATGTAAGTTATCCGATCACGGTTCGACTGAGCACCATCGATGATACGGCCAGGAGCGGTGTTGATTTCGTTGGTTTGACTACGAACCTGATCTTCGCGCCGGACGTTCGGACAATTCAGGCTCAGGTGGAGATTATCAACAACGAACTTGTGGATGGATTGCGCAGTTTCAAAATTCGCCTGGCCGAAAATGAAACGACTAATGTTGTGCCTGGGGGCTCAATAACGAATACGGCTTTGATTCACGATGACGAGATCAGGGTCGAACTCTTGCGGGATGTGTTGAATGTTTCTGAACTAACCCGATATGCCACGCCTGAGCTTCAAATTAATTCGTATGACTCCTTTGTGCATAACGCGAATCCGGAAGTTATAATTAACTACCGCACCGCTCCGGGGACAGCCCAGCCGGGGATTGATTATAATCCGCCGACCCTTTCCACGAACTTTTTCATTACCAGTCAGTATCCCAGATTCCAGATAGAGCTGTACGATAATCGGTCCTATGAAGGGACGCGCGAATTTCAAATCGAACTGCTCCCGTCGCCGGGGCTTATACTCGGGGCGCGGACCAACACGGTAATACGCATTAGTGATAACGATAATTTAGCTGGATACGCGCAGGGCGCGAACGGCCCGATCTTTTGCTCCGCGGTTCAGCCGGATGGGAAGGTTTTGATGGGCGGTGATTTTACATTTTTTGACGGGCTGAGGCGAAATCGTTTAGTGCGTTTGAATCCGGACACAACTGTGGACGAGAGCTTCGACGCCGGAGAAGGGTTTAATGACAGTGTGGATGCAATCGCGATTGATGGGCTGAATCGGATTGTGGTTTCGGGAGAATTTACTCTGTTGAACGGGAGTAAAGCGAATCACATCGCACGATTGAATTCCGACGGCACCCGGGATGGCTCTTTTGATCCGGGCGATGGGTGGAGCGACCGGGCGGGCAATGCACACATCTGGAGTGTGGCGACAGGCACGAATAATGAGGTTTATGCCGCGAGCATGTATTTGAAGTTTGATGGCCAGGACCGGCCCGGCGGGATTGTTCGGTTGCAGCCAACCGGCAGTTTGGACCACTCATTTAATCCACCGATATTGAGCTATCAACAAACCGATCAGGGAGTGTGCCAGTTGATTATGGAACCGGATGGCAACCTGTTGGTGAATGGGAGTTTCGCGGTTGGGTCACTGACGAATCGGGCTTTCGGTTTGTCGCGAGTGAGCGCCACGGGTGAAATCAGCATGTCACAGCGGTATGCCAATATGCGGCACATGGTTTTGACGGCGGATGGAAAAATTGTGCTTCAGGAAACTAGCTCTGATCGCCGTGTATTCCGATTCCTCCCGGATGGGAGCCAGGATTCGACCTTCACACCAACAAAGCTGGGATCACCGAGTGTTTTATTGGCTCGGCCAGATGGTCGCCTCATGGCCGGATCAAGCTTTCCTCGCATTCTCTTGATTGGCGCAAATGGCGGAACGAATAAGACCAGTCAGTTCACAAATTTC
>JBQCGE010000005.1:0-6512 GCA_051955955.1 Verrucomicrobiota bacterium | reverse complement strand
GAATGATGTCGCTATGTCGTCCGAGAGTTGATTTGGGAGAAGCGGTGAAGCTGATCATTTTCACATTGCAGCGCTTTAGAGCAGGCAAAAGAGTAAGTAACTCCTCCGTTTCGCCGGAATAGCTCAAGGCAAGGACCACATCACCTTCGTTCACGATCCCAAGATCTCCGTGGAGCGCATCAACGCTATGCAGCAAAACCGCGGTAGACCCGGTGCTGGTGAAGGTGGCGGCAATCTTTTGGCCAATATTGCCTGACTTGCCGATCCCAACAACCACGACCTTGTTCTTGGAAGAGAGAGCCTGGAGAATACATTCGACCGCGCGTTCAAACGCTGCATCCAGTTGATTGCAGACTCCCTGAATGGCAGCGACTTCTACATCGAAAACTTCTTTGGCTCGGGCAAGATGATCCATCTCGGCGGAGAAGTTAATGGGAACCGGCAGCCTTTTCGAGCCTGTTTTCAGGAACCGCTCTTGTTTGCGCGGTAAAGCAAATACCCGCCAATCGCCTGGAAAAGAAAATTCGGGGCCCAAAGAATCAGCACAGGGTGCAATTTTTCCCGCATCGAGAGAGCTTCCCCCAGGATAAAAAATGTGTAGTAGAGCAGAACGAGCATCAGGGATATGGCGATCCCGATACTGGTTTCCTTGCGGTGGGCGCGAATCGCCAGCGGAATCCCAACCAGTGCGAAACTGAAACAGGCAAAGGAAAACGAAACCTGCCGATGCATTTGGACGCGGGCAGGGGAATCGGAAATGCCTTTAGCGCGCAAATCTTCGCGTTCATCCCGGAGTTGGTCGAAGCTCATATCGCTTAGTCGGATTTTACGTGCGCTGCGAAACAGTGGGGTCAGGTCGTAAGGCGCGCTCGTCGTTTCGCCAAAGTGCACCGGCTGCCAATCGGATTCATCGAGCGGCTGTGCGGTCGGGGGACCAATGAAATCGGGGCCTTTCTCCTTCTTTTCAATCCGAAACTCGGTTACCCCATTGAACAATTGAAATGAAATTTGCTTTGATTTTTCGTCCCAGAGAATTCGGCCGCGTTCTGCGGATGTTCGTGAAGTGATTTGGTTGGTTTCCAGGCTGTAGAGGCGAATATCCTCAATTTCATTTCCATTTTTCTTGCGCACGTAGAGGACCAGCCCGGGGATTTCGTCGATGAACCGATCTTCTGTCAGGAGGCTTGTCATGTTCTTGCTCCCCATCACGTAAACGAGGTTCCGGTATTCCGCGCGGGACATTGGGGCTAGATACAGGTTTACCGCAGCGCAAAGACCAGACAAGAGGAGCGCCAGGACGAGAACGGGTGCGATCAGTGAGAGCAGGCTAATGCCGCTGGCTCGAACGGCGGTGAGTTCGTGATCGGCGCTAAATCGGCCAAACACGAGCAAGGTGGCCGTGAGCATCCCAAAGGGGAGGACATAGCCGAGCACGTAAGGGATGAGCAGGCCGATCGCACGCAGCACCAGTGAGAAGGTGATTTGTCGTGCAACGAGCAGGGCGAGAATTTCCTTCATCACGTTCCCCAGCAGCAGGACGAAGGTGAACACAGTCACCGTCATCAGCAGTGTCAGCAACACCTGCCGCGTGATGTAGAGATGAAGGGTTTTCAAGGGACTAAATGCCTTGATTGAACACCGGTTATTTTCGAATGGAACGCCAGGGTTCCTGGTCCGCCACTTCAACCGTCATGGGGCCTCTGATTTTAGCCGGGGAGAGGACAGCCAGAAAATCGAGCTTTTCTGTTCCTATGTTGAACGTGGCATGCACAATTCCGATCGGCAGGTAAATCGAATCACCCGCTTTCATGATCCTTATCTCGCCTTCGATCCATTGCTCAGACGTCCCGGAGAGAATATAGAGGATTTCCTCCATTTCGGGATGATGATGAAAGTTGTGAGCATGTCCGGGCTCAAGCTGCGCGCGAACGAGATTGACGTTCGTGTCGCGGACCATTCCGCGTTTACAATGCCAGAAATGCGTCTTGCCCGGCAGGTATTCCACCTCCGCTTCGGAAAAGGGCACAATGCGCCATGGCGCGTCTGATGACGAAGACATGGCGTTACTCTCGGGAATGGGGTTGGGAGGCGTCAAGTTTTTCGAAAAGCGCGGCGAGGCTGGCGATTGTGTGGTTGCAAAATCAATGGAATCGGGCGCTCTGGTTGCAATCCGACTCCGGCCCCGGTATTTTGAACGCGCTTATACGCCATGAGTTTGCTTCCTTTTGAAAATCTGCCGGTGCATTCGCCGAGGGAATTTGTGCCGGTCAACGCGAATTTGGGAAAGTGGGAGGAAATCGAGCCACTGTTCACCCGGCTCGAAAAAGAAATTGCCCAGATTAAAACCCCAGAGGAACTCCAAAAATGGATTCATCACTGGAGTGAATTGAGCGCGGCACTGGATGAGGAATCCTCGAAGCGGTACATCGCTATGACCTGCCATACCGATAATGCGGAAGCGGAAGCGGCATACCTGCAATTCGTGGAGCAGATCGAGCCGAAGCTGAAACCACGTCAATTCAAGCTGGAGGAGCTTTATCTCAAGCATCCCTCCAGGGAGAAGTTGCCTCGCACCCGGTACGAAGTGCTCGATAAACACACGGAAGTGCACGTGGAATTATTCCGCGAAGAAAATATTCCGCTCGAAACGGAGGAAGCCAAGGCCGGCCAGCAGTACCAAAAGCTGAGCGGTTCCTTAACCGTGCAATTCCAGGGAGAAGAAAAGACGTTGGTTCAGATGGGACGCTACCTTGAAGAACCAGACCGGGCAATCCGTGAAGAAGCGTGGCGGCTGGTTTCCGAACGGAGATTGCGCGAAGCGGACAAATTTGAATCGATTTTTGACGAGCTTTGCCAGTTAAGGGAAAAAATCGCGAAGAACGCCGGGTTTGATAATTACCGCGATTACGCATTCCGCGCACGGGCGCGCTTTGATTACGATGCGGAGGATTGCTACGCCTTTCACGATGCGATTGAGCGCGAGGTGATGCCGGTGCTCAAGGAAATCCAGGCGGAACGGCGCACGTTGCTTGGACTCCCCGCATTAAGGCCGTGGGATCTTGCAGTAGATCCTCGGAACCTGCCCGGGCTAAGGCCTTTCGACCAGGTGCAAACCATGGTCGATAAAACCCAGCAAATTTTCGATCAGCTTGATCCGGACCTCTCGAAGGGATTTCGTCTCATGAACGATTTGAAGCTGCTGGATTTGGCAAATCGCAAGGGAAAAGCGCCGGGCGGCTATCAATCAACCCTCTCGGAATCGCGTCTGCCTTTCATCTTCATGAATGCGGTCGGCGTGCAGCGCGATGTTGAAACGATTCTGCATGAAGCGGGCCATGCTTTTCATGCGCTCGCCACACAAAAGGAGGATATTTACCCCTATCGCCATGCGCCGATTGAGTTTTGCGAAGTTGCATCGATGAGCATGGAATTGCTCGGGAACGAATACATCGAATCCTTCTACAACAAAGAGGATGCAAACCGCGCCCGTCGCGATCATCTTGAGGGGATCATTGAAATCTTTCCCTGGATTGCGACCGTCGATGCATTTCAACATTGGATTTACACTCATCCAGGCCACACCCGTGCGGAGCGAACCGCAGCGTGGGTTGATTTGATGAAACGGTTTGGCGGAGATGTCGATTGGAGCGGTTTGGAAGAGGCCAGGGCGAATCTGTGGCATCGCCAGCTTCATATCTTTCTGCACCCATTCTATTATATTGAATATGGAATTGCGCAGCTTGGCGCGTTGCAGGTTTGGGCAAATTCGAAGGAGGATAAATCGCGTGCGCTGTCTGATTATCAAAAGGCCCTTGCGCTGGGTGGTTCCAGGCCATTACCGGAACTTTTCCAGGCAGCGGGAGCCCGATTCGATTTTAGCGCGGAGACGGTCAAACCTTTGGTGCAGTTGATCAGGAAAGAGTTGGCTGCGCTCAAGGCATCTTCCGAATCGATCAGTGCCGTAAAGGAAAAAGCCTGAGGCGGGGAATGACGTTGAAAAGAGCGAACGCAAAAGTTAGGCTGGGGGCGTAATGCTGGAAGATCGTTCCTACATGCAAGACCCGCTGTATGGATCACGTAAATCAGTCACGGTGATCCTGTTGGTTGCGCTAGTGGTCTGTTTTATCGTCCAGTCCGTCGTTTTTTCCTACAGCCTCGCCGGAAGCATATTTATCCATCGTTATCTGCTGCTCTCGGGGGATGCGATCCGGTCGGGATTTGTTTGGCAGTTAATCACCTATCAATTCCTGCATGGGGGATTTCTGCACATTCTGTTTAACGGTATTGTCCTGTTTTTCTTTGGCAAAGCGCTTGAAACCACGCTCTCCACTCGCAATTGGCTGCAACTTTATTTTGGCGCAGGAATCGTCGGCGGCCTGTTTCATGCACTCGGAAATCTGGTCCTGCCTCTGAATTTTGCTGCGCCGGTTGTGGGTGCATCCGCTGGCGTGAGCGGGTTGCTCGGAGCGTTCTGTTATCTCTATGGTGACCAGACGATTTCAATTTTTGGGGTGCTGCCCATTCGCGCGCGGTCATTCTTTATTCTGTCCGCCGTGCTTTCCACGTTTTTCATCTTGGTGCCTGCTGCCGGGCCGGGAGTGGCCCATGGGGCTCACCTCGGCGGTTTGCTCTTCGGGTATGCGTATGGGAAATGGCTGGTGCATTATGATTGGAAAATGCCGGAATTCGGCAATCTATTCCGCCGCAAACCAAAGATTTTCATCCACAAGCCGCAGAGCGCATCCTGGAGTTCCCAAAAAGGACCCGCGCCGGAGTTGCCTTCTGAGGAGTTCATGAGCAAGGAAGTTGATCCGATCCTGGACAAAATCTCCGAGCATGGGATTCAAAGCCTCACTGAACGGGAACGGAAAATCCTCGAGGCCGCCCGGGCTAAAATGGCTCGGCGTTGAGAGCCCGTTAGCAAATACTCAGCTCAATTTCTTCAAGTCCATCCTCACAGAGCCGAACTGCCGACTTAGTATTAAGGCTGCAGCGCTCGCCTCACAGCGTCGGTCCCTTTGATCTGGTCTGGCCGTTTTGCGCCCGCCTGGAGCAGGGCGGTGACGGTTTCGCCATACTTCCCGGTGGTGGCGTGCCACCCATTTTCCGAGCCATGGATGGCCCATTCGAGCGGGGTGGCGTGGTAATCACGGTCGCGGAGTTCGAGAGGTGGATTGAAGCGGAGAATAATTCTGACCATTTCAGCATTTCCATGAAAGGCAGCCCAATGCAAAGCGGTGCCGCCGTGCTGGCCAGTGGTGGACGGGGACCATCCAGCATCGAGCATGGCAGCAACAGTGGCGGTTTTATTATCGCGCGCAGCGTCGGGCAGCTTGAATGGGTCGGCTTCCATGAGCCTGGCTTTCAAACCGGGATCGCGGGCGAGCAAGGATTGGATTTCGTTTTTATCGGCCATGTCGCAGGCGACGGAGAGCTTGAGGTCATCCGGTGAACGGGCGATCAGGAATTCCAAAAGTTCTTTGTGTCCAAACTCATGGGCGATGATGGGGGCGGTTTTGTTGCGTCCGAGTGTCCATATATAAATAGTGCCGCCACTTTTTGGGTTTTTCTTTGGAAAAGAAATTTCGGAAACGCTCATCCGAATTTGTCCGGGACCTTCGTCGAGGAGTTTTCGGACTCGTTCAAGATCACCCAATGCGGAAAGCATTAGCAGGTCGGTTTGGCAGCCTCGTTCAATCAGGAACCGAGCGACTTCCTGCCGGTCGCGAATCATATATTGAGCGGGAGTGGATTCGTGATCAACATCGAGTGCATTGATATCGGCTCCGTGGTCGAGCAGGAATTCGGCGATCCGCACATTGGCGGCAAAGTGCAACGGAGTTTGCCCATCACCACCCTTGGCATGGACCAGTTCGGGATTTTTGGCGATCAGCTCTTTGACTCGGTCGAAGCGGTTCAGGCGGCAGGCCGCATGGATGTCGACGATTGCGCCGCGCTCAATGAGAAAATCGGCGAGACCGTTGTCGTGGTCGAGAACGCCAAAACTGCCAGCCCACCAATGGCTGCGGGCATTGATGTCAGCCCCTGCCCGAAGCAGGACATCCACCAGTTCCCTGCTGCCGCGTTGAACCGCAGCGAGGAGGGGAGTGGTGCCGAAGCAACCGTGCGGCAATGGATCGTTAAGCCGCTTTTTCAGCTCGGGATTTTGGTCCAGAATACGCCCGACCTGTGCAGCATCGTTGGCGCGGAAGGCGTTTTCGATTTGGGCAATGGCTTCGGCTTCGCTCATGTGACTCCTGATTCAAGCGGTAGTTGAGGATGCTTTAATGCAGTTAACAAGATAAATCAATGCATCCTGAGCTCTGTTCCTACGATTGGAGAAGCTGCAGAACTTTCTAGCGCAACTCAACGTGCGGAGTTGCTCAGTTCTCGAAGTTGACTCAGTTCATTACTTGAAATGCGTGCAACTCTATAACCAGGCTTTGATTTCAAAGGGAGGCGCCGCCTCAAATGTTTAATCGAAAAAGCAAAGGGCAGCTTGGGAACAACAC
>JBQCGE010000004.1:0-3817 GCA_051955955.1 Verrucomicrobiota bacterium | reverse complement strand
TTTTTCGACCCAGGCGCGATTCCAATCACTTCGCGCGCGCGCATCGCGCAACTTTGTTCAACCTTCGAAAAAGTAATTGTGGAGTGCCATCCACGATTGGTGAAAGAGGATATCGTTGGTTTTACCAAATTGCTCAAGGGGAGATTGGAAATAGCGATGGGGCTTGAGACCATCCACACGGACGCACTGGAAAAAATAAATAAACAAATTACGGCGGAAGTTTATCAAAATGCAGTTCGATTGTGTAAGACGAATGGCATTGATGTGAGGACATTTCTGCTGGTCCATCCCCCATTTATTCCAGCCAACGAACGGCAGCATTGGCTGTTGGAATCGGTCGGTTACGCCTTTGAAACCGGGAGTGACATCGTTTCGCTGATACCGACCCGTGCGGGAAACGGAGCGCTTGATGCACTGATGGAGGAGGGCAAATTTTCCGAGCCCAATGTTTCTGAACTCGAACGCGCCTTTGACTCAGCACTCAAGCTGAAAGGTGGAGTTGTTTTCGCTGACACATGGGACCTTGAGCGATTTTCCTCATGTGCAGAATGCTTGCCCATCCGTCGGGATCGGCTCGCCCGAATGAACCTGAACCAAACTATTGAACCGCTGGTCGTCTGTGGCTCCTGCAATATCCAAGCAGTATGATGTCGCGGTGATTGGCTCGGGCTTTGGCGGGTCGATCATGAGCATGATTTTGAAGCGGCTGGGGCGCTCCGTTTTGCTGCTTGAGAAGGGACGGCATCCGCGCTTTGCGATTGGGGAATCTTCAACACCTTTTTCCAATTTATTACTGGAACGAATCGCGACGGACTTTGACCTGCCGTTTTTGCGCCCGCTCTGTGAGTGGGGTTCCTGGAAGCGCACTTATCCAAGCCTGCCCGTAGGATTGAAACGTGGCTTCACCTTTTATCACCACGAACGAGGTAAAAAACTTGGATATCATGATCGATCGCGACAACTCCTGGTCGCAGCGAGCCCGAACGATATGGCGGCAGACACACATTGGTACCGTCCTGAATTCGATAGTTTTCTTGTGAAAAAGGCGATGGAAATCGGAGTTCATTACCTGGAAAATTTTAAGATGGTCGAGATGGAGAATTCGACCCCATGGATGATCCGGGGCGAAAACCCTGAACACGAATTTTTTGCGAATTTTGTTATCGATGCGAGTGGGTCAAATAGTGCGTTGGCCAGAATGATGGAAATCCCCATTCTTCCAGGGAAGCTGGATACAACGGCCATCTACGCGCACTTCCGTGGAGTCGAATCCATTCATGCGATTGGAACACCGTATCCGCCAGACGCAGCCGCAGTGCATCACCTTTTTGACGGAGGCTGGATCTGGGTGCTGCATTTCGACAATGGGATCACGAGCGCAGGTGCGATGCTCACGAAAGAATTGAGCATTGAGCTCGAGCTTCGCGCGGGTGAGGAATCCGCGGCTTTCGGGAGATTGCTGCAGCGGTTTCCTTCAATTGAGACCCTGTTCAAAGACGCCCAGGCCATGAGTCCATGGTTCAGTATTGCCCGAGTGCCCTTTCGACGGGCACGCATGGTTGGAGAGAATTGGGCGTTGCTCCCATCGGCGGCTGGTTTTGTAGATCCACTTTTATCTACCGGGTTTGCGTTGAATTTACTTGGGATCAAACGCCTGGCCGAAAATTTCAAAAAAGGAAATCAACCCACGCAGGAGGAATTGGGAGAGTATGCCCGAACCTCGATGCAGGAGCTGGATGCCACTGAGGATTTAATCACCGCGCTTTACTCCCAACTGGGTCGGCCAGGACAGTTCAACCTGTTGACACTGCTCTATTTTGCGAGCTTGAGCTTTACCGAAGCTGCCTGGCGACTTGGCAAAGAGGAATTGGCCACACGGTTTCTTCTGGAAAACCACTCGGCATTTCGCCGGGATCGTGAACGGTTGTGCGCGCTGGCGCGCAAGGGAATCAGACTCACACGTCAGGAAATCACCCGGGCTATTGCACCGGTTGACGTGATTGGATTAACGGATTGGGGCCGGGACTGGTGGTATCCAGCCGACACCTGTGATTTAATCCGATCAGCGCCAAAACTTGGCGCCACTCAAGAGCAGGTTGAGCGACTTATTTTGTCCCAGCAGCGTTTACCAATTCGAGAACCTTAGCCACAGCGTCATCAATCTTGACCAGTTCGACTTTCCCCGACCTGGGTTTCACTTCCACTTCGCCCTTGGCGAGCGATTTTTCCCCAAGCGCGATGCGAATAGGGAACCCGATCAGGTCAGCATCCTTGAACTTCACGCCAGGGCGCTCATCTCGATCATCCAGGATGACTTCAACACCCTTAGCGACGAGCTCTTCCCGAAATCGGACTGCGAGTTTCATCGCCTCATTTTCAGGGGCAACGGAAAGCGGTGTGATGCAAACATGGAAAGGTGCAACCGATAAAGGCCAGACAATACCATCCTTGTCATGGCATTGCTCAATCACAGCCTGCATGGTGCGGGTGACCCCAATGCCATAACACCCCATCACTGCAGGAGCTTGCTTGCCATCTTCACCCAGGAAATAAGCACCGAGAGCTTCACTATATTTGGTCCCGAGCTTGAATACATGGCCAACCTCAATTGCGCGTTGGACCTTCAGCGGTTTGCCGCAGCAATGGCAAGGCTCACCGGCAGTAACCAAACGCAAATCGGCCCACTTTGTGGGTTGGATATCGCGGCCCACCTGCACATTTCGCAAATGGAAGCCGTCTTCGTTTGCGCCAGTAGTCATTCCGGCTGCATTCTTCAAGGTTTCATCGGCAATAACCGTGAACCTGGAAATGCCAACCGCGCCGAGGCTGCCAGGGCGCGCTCCCATGGCCGCGACGATTTCTTCCTCGGTGGCGGGACGGAAATTGGCAGTGCCGATTTGAGCGGCGAGTTTAGTTTCGTTCAGGGTGTGATCACCACGCACGAGCACCACCACGATCTTGCTGTCGGCCAGGTAAATCAAAGTTTTGATTTGGTGATGCGCAGGAACATTGTGCGGAGCACTCGCAAGCGCATCGATGGTCACAACGCCCGGGGTGGCAAACTTTTCGAGTTCCCCACTGCCCCCAGTTGGAGTTTCGTGCAAGAGCCTGCTCGTCGCCTTCTCAACATTGGCGGCGTAATCGCCACTTTCGCAATAGACCACATCGCTTTCGCCGGTTTCGGCCGGGACCATGAATTCGTGCGAAAACTTACCACCCATCACGCCGGTATCCGCTTCCACCGGCATCGCCTTCAAGCCGCAACGCTGGAAAATCCGAACGTAAGCATCGTACATTTTGACGTAGCTCTGCTGGGAGGACTCATCGCTCACGTCGAAGCTGTAGGCATCTTTCATGATGAATTCCTTGGCCCGCATCAACCCAAATCGGGGCCGGATTTCGTCACGGAACTTCGTCTGGATCTGGTAAAAATTCTTGGGCAACTGGCGGTAGGAATTAATCTCGGAAGCGACCAATGTGGTGATCACCTCTTCATGTGTTGGGCCAAGAATCCATTCCTTTTTGGCACGGTCTCGTGCCTTGAAGAAAACATCACTGGCCGTTTCATAGCGTCCGCTCTTTTGCCAGATTTCGGGGGGCTGTAAAGCCGGCATGAGGACTTCCTGGGCACCGGCGCGATTCATTTCTTCACGGACAATCGTCTCAACTTTACGGAGTGTGCGCAATCCGAGCGGCAGGAACGTGTAAAGACCACCCGTCAGCTTTCGCACCAGCCCGGCACGAACCAGCAATTGGTGCGATAAAATTTCGGCGTCGGAAGGAACTTCCTTCAACGTCGGTATCAGCAGTTGAGACC
>JBQCGE010000003.1:0-7731 GCA_051955955.1 Verrucomicrobiota bacterium | reverse complement strand
TTTCCCGCCGCCATCGGCTCCCGTTCCTTCCAGGTCGATCAAAATATCCCGCGGCTCAGCCCCTTTGCTGGGCCCAACGATTCCCCGGCGTTCCAGTTCATCCATGATTCGTGCCGCGCGGGTATACCCCAGCCGCAAACGCCGTTGCATGAGTGATACACTCGCTTTTTGTTCGCTACGGATCACCTCAATGCATTGTTGAATCAGATCCTCATCTTCATCACATTCGTCGCCTCCTTCAAAACTGCTCACCGGCTTTGAAAGCTGCTGATGAATTTCCATTTCGTAGCTTGGCTTCGCCTGTTTCGCGATGAAATCGACAATGCTCTGGATTTCCTGGTCTGTAATGAGCACACCCTGGGCGCGATTCAATTTCGCCGATCCAGGCGGAAGATAAAGCATGTCACCTTTCCCGAGCAGTTTGTCCGCACCCATCGCATCCAGAATCGTGCGGGAATCGACCTTCGCTGCGACCTGGAAAGCAATACGCGCTGGAATGTTCGCTTTAATTACCCCGGTAATAACATCCACGCTCGGACGTTGCGTCGCGACGATACAATGAATGCCCGCCGCACGTGCCATCTGGGTAATGCGTGCAATCGCCATTTCAACATCCGCTGGAGCAACGAGCATCAGGTCCGCCAACTCATCAATGATCACCACCACGTAGCTGAGTTTTTCGGGGATAACGAGGTCATCCTCGCGCGGCACAACAATTTCCTCATCCAGCTCCACCGCGAATCCATCAGCCCCCGCCTCAACTTTGTCCTTGGTCGCGGTCAAAGGCAACTCGGCTTGATCATCTGGCTTATCGGGTTTGTCCTTCGGTCGTTCATTGAAGGATTTGATGTTTCGCACACCTACCTTGGCGAAAATTTGGTAACGTTTCTCCATCTCATTAACGACCCAGCGCAAAGCCAGCACAACTTTTTTGGGATCAGTAACGACTGGCACAACGAGGTGAGGGAGGCTGTTGTACTGCTGAAGTTCCACCACCTTTGGATCAATCATCACGAAACGAAGTTGATCAGGTGAAAATTTGTAGAGCAGGGAAGCAATAATCGCATTGATGCAAACGGATTTCCCGGAACCAGTGCTGCCGGCGATCAGCAAGTGGGGCATCTCCGCAAGGTCCGCGATAATAGGATGGCCATAAACATCCTTGCCCAGCGCGAGCGGGATACGAGCCTTGCTATGGATCCACTCGTCCGAATCCAGCAGGTCGCGCATGATCACTTTGGTCTTAACCGCATTCGGCACCTCCACACCGACTGAGCTTTTGCCAGGAACCGGTGCGAGTACATTAATCCGTTCCGCTTTTAACGCGGCGGCAATGTTGTTGGTCAAACCGGAAATTTTTTCGAGCCGAACGCCAGGCGCCGGATGCAACTCATAACGTGTGATCGTCGGTCCCTTCGTGATATCCCCCAACGCCACTTCGATCCCGAATTGCGCCAGCGTGTTTTGCATCAGCCGCGCGTTGGCCATCAGTTCCTCCTTCGATTCGGTCGGCTTAACATTCTGGTCGGGCAGGTTCAGCAAGCCATGCGAGGGAAATTGGTAATTACCGATAATCGGGGTCGAAGCAACAGTAATGGGCTTGCTCTTCTTCGGCTTCGCACGCGGGATATTAATTGTCGGGTTTTCTTCCGTCTCCTCATCACTCCCCTGGAATGGATTTCCCGATTTGGATTTGCCCAGGATGTCGTCTGTTTTTGCTGAGGCAATTTCCTTGGCGGAAATAACTTCGCCTTCGATTTCAGCGGGGGCTTCCGCCATCTCCACTTTCGATTTTCCATTGCGAGCCTGGGGCACGCTCAAGTCGCGCACTGTTGGTTCAGGAACCGGTTGCAAATCCGCTCCGAGCCCTTGCTTATCCACTTCGTCAGCCAATTTTTTGGCCTGTTTTTCCAATTCCTTCGCCTTCTTCTCCAGCGCCCTCTCCTCGGAAACAATAGTCTTCTCCTTGAATTTCTGGCGTTCCATCTCGCGTTTGGCCATTTGTGCTTCCCAAACTTCCTGGATCCAATGACCGAGCCGGAAATTCGTTAAATAAAGCAGGCTCACCGTGTAAACCGTCAGAAAAATCAACGTCGCACCAACCCGCCCAAAGTGGCTGAAGATGACATCATTCATCACTTGGCCAATTATCCCGCCAGCACTTGGGATGTTCAGGTTATGCTGCAGCTCGTGCAGATGATCGCCATAAAGATCGAGCAGTCCCATGCACGACAAAACCAACACGCTCGACCACAGCCATCGCCTTTGCAGATAGGTTAAAAAGGATAGCAGGTAACCCAACCCAAGGAAGAAAAGCACAATCGGCAGCAGGTAAGCCGCCGCCCCAAACACAAAGAAAAGACCCCATGCCGCCCGCGCCCCAATCCCGCCAATTAAATTGTGGACTTGCGCATTTCCAGGAGCCGAATGGAATCCAAGGTCGTTTTTATCATAGGTGAACAAGGCCAGCAAAACGAGCACGGACAAGGCGAAAAAAATGACACCGAGGATGTCATTCCTGCCGTGACCTTCAGCCGAATTCGAAGCTGCTTTACGAGGCATCCGCGGAGATTAAACCAGAAGCCCGCTCTGACAATGAAAAATGCAGTTCTCAACTGTTTTTCCCAAAAAATAATAAGTACTTGCCGATGTAACCGCTTGCCAAAAAAACTTCGATGCGTAGATTTACCGGCTTTAAGTCGCAACTATGGCCTTAGCTTTTATAAATGGGATGTTTGCTTTGGGCCCCGCTCCCGCTCCCGGGACTGCGGTGGACCCCAAGGCACAGATGCTCCAAATGGTTGGAACTCTGGTTTTTATGGCTATCGCCATGTATCTGCTCATGTTCCGCCCCCAACAGAAAAAAGCGCGTGAACATGCCAACCTTCTCAAATCGGTGAAGGCTGGAGATAAAATTGTAACGAGCGCCGGAATTCTCGGCGTGGTAGTCGGAATCAAAGACAAATCCGTCTCCATTCGTTCCGCGGATACAAAGCTCGAAGTGCTCAAAAGTTCGATTTCCGAAGTGCTGGAGAAATCCTCGAGCACAAGCGAATCCTAATCCTCCTCCTCAATGAATCAGAACAATAAGTGGAAATGGCTGCTGGTAATATTTATCCTTGGCTGGGCAATTTACTCGCTATACCCCCCCACAAGCCGCAATTTAATCGAAGTCTTTGCCGAAAACGCCAGCAATCGCGACACCAATTTCACCGCCATTGTTTCCCAGGCCAAAGCATTGGAAAAAACCAGGCCGAATCATACCTTCAATAATTTGATTGAGGCAATCGGCACGAGCAATATCACTCGTTACTTTCCCGATATTAAGCTCGCCCAAAACGAGCAAAAACCAACCCGAGCCATTCTGAACCGTCTTCAACGTGAGGCTGCTGGGAAAATCAAACTCGGCCTCGATCTTCAAGGTGGCACCGCCTTCGTCGTCAAGTTGCAACAGGCGGAACGTGAGCAAAACAGCACCAATGCCGCCCCTGAAAGCGACCGAACAGTCGTTGTCGATCAGGCTATCGAAGTCCTGCGCAAGCACGTCGATCGCTTCGGTGTCGCCGAACCGATTATTCAACCCGCCGGACGCGACACGATATTGATCCAACTTCCCGGCTTGTCCGAATCGGATATCGAAACCGCGCGCGAAACAATTCAAAAAGCGGCCTTCCTCGAATTCCGCCTGGTCCATCCCGAAAGCGCTCAGTTGCTTGCTCAAGGTTTAACCGCGCCGGGTTATGAAAAGCTTTCCACCACCCGTAAATTGCCGAACGGCCAGGAAGAAGTCGAAACTTACCTCGTCAAAAAGAAACCGGAAGAAGGTTTGATCGGGAAATATGTTTCGCGTTCGTACGTGACGCGCGATCCGATGTCAAATCAACCGCAGATCGCCCTCAGCTTCGACAGCCAGGGACGCGATATTTTCGCAGATGTTACCTCCAAGAATGTGGGGCGCCAATTGGCTATTGTTCTCGATGGTGAACTTTACTCCGCTCCACGCATCAATGATGCAATCCGCGGGGGCAATGCCGTCATTTCCGGGAACTTTGAATTGAAGGAAGCGCTCAACCTTGCAAACGTCCTGCAAAACCCTCTTGAAGCTCCTCTGCGCATTGAAGAACAACGTGCTGTTGATCCTTCTCTGGGTAAGGACTCCATTCAAAGCGGTATGCGCGCTTCCATCATCGGAGTTGTAGCGGTTGCTGCCTTCATGCTGGTCTACTATCTCTTCGCTGGTGTTGTCGCAAACATTGCGCTCATGATGAACATAGTTGTTCTGCTTGGCGTCATGTGTGCCGTGGGCACAACTCTTACCGTACCCGGTATTGCCGGTATCGTCCTCACCGTCGGTATGGCCGTCGATGCAAACGTCCTTATTTACGAACGTATCCGGGAAGAGTTGGAAGCGGGTAAATCGATTCGCGGCGCCTTGGCCGCCGGTTACGGCAAAGCATTCGGGACGATTTTCGATTCGAACCTCACCACGCTCATTGCTTCGGTCATTCTGATTTTCTTCGGAACCGGTCCTGTCAAAGGTTTCGGTGTCGCCCTCACAATCGGTGTCACGGTCAGTATGTTCACCGCGCTCGTGGTCACCCGCTTGATTTTTGATGCGATGCTCAATCGCAATAAGCTCAAGAAACTCCGCATGCTCCATATCATTCGCGGCAGCCATATCGACTTTCTCAAGTGGGCCAAGCCTGCCTTCGTTGCCTCATGGCTTCTGATCCTGGTTGGCATCGGTTACGGTATCTCTCGAGGTTCGAGTGTCATGGGTGTCGATTTCGCTGGTGGCGATCTCGTGACCATGAATTACGCTCAGAAAGTTCCTGTCGAAAAAATTCGCTCGGCCCTGGAAGAAGCAAAAATCGGTGAGGCCACGATTCAATACCAGGAAAGCGCTCTCGATAACCATCGTTCGCTCCAGGTGACCACCGCCTTCGGCACGGGGGAAAAGACGCGCGACACTTTGCTTGCCAAATTTCCCGAAGCCAAATTCGCTCCTCAGGCGGTCGATAAAGTCGGTCCGGTGGTCGGTGCCCAAATCTTAAAATCAGCAATCATTTCCGGATTGCTCGCTTTGTTCGGCATCCTGGTTTACGTGGCAATGCGTTACGAATTTTCCTTCGCGGTCGGTGCAGTCATCGCAATCTTGCATGACGTGTTAATGACCATGGGCTGGTTTTTCCTCACTGGTCGTCAACTTAATGCGCCAATCGTTGCAGCAATCCTGACGATCATCGGTTTCTCGATCAATGATACCATCGTGATCTTCGATCGTATTCGCGAAGATTTGAAGCTCGGTATCAAGGGCAGCTTCAAAGAGATTATCAATCGCGCGCTCAATCAAACCTTGAGCCGGACAATTATCACCTCAGGAACCGTCTTCCTCTCCACGCTCTCGCTCTACTTGTTCGGGGGCAGCGTGATTAATGACTTCGCCTTTACCTTCCTGGTCGGCATCCTCACTGGAACTTACTCCAGTATTTACATCGCCAGCGCGCTGGTGCTTTGGTGGCACCGCGGCGAACGGCCGAAAGCTGCTTCACAGGTCGTCATGGATAACACGGTGGCGGCCCGGGCTTAAAGGAGCATGCTTGCGGAAATCGTTACTTCCTGGTCTGACTGGACGATTTTCGTAGTTGCCGTTTTAGTTTTTCTCGCGCTCGACCTCGGCGTCTTTCATCGCAAGGCGCACGTGGTCAAATTCCGTGAGGCGCTCGCCTGGAGCGCCCTCTGGTTTGCTCTGGCAATCCTCTTCGGGGTCCAAATCGCTCCGCATTTGGCGGAGAATTGGACCCACATCGAGCGCGATGAATTTATTACCGGTTATATCATCGAGCTGGCGCTCTCGATGGATAATGTCTTTGTCATCGCGATCATTTTTAACTACTTCGCCGTTCCCCTCGAACATCAGCACCGCTGCTTGTTCTGGGGCATTATCGGTGCGCTCGTCATGCGTGGTGTGATGATCATGCTCGGCGCTGCCGTCATTGAGGAAGCCCACTTCGTGCTTTATATCCTTGGTGCGTTCCTCCTCTTCACCGGCATTAAAATGGTCCTGTCAAAAACAGATGACGATGTCGATCCGGAGAAAAATTTCTTTGTCAAACTCACCCGAAGATTTTTCCCGGTTACAAGGGAATTTCATGGTTCTCACTTTGTCATAAAAAAAGATGGCAGACGAATGCTCACTCCGCTCGCCCTGGTCCTGGTTATGGTCGAAACGACCGATCTCGTTTTCGCCATCGACTCCATTCCAGCCATTTTCGGTGTGACTACCAATTCCTTTATTGTTTTTACCTCAAACGTTTTTGCCATCCTCGGATTGCGTTCTCTCTACTTCGTCCTCGCTGGAGCAATTGGTTTCTTCCGTTACTTGAAGGCAGGTCTATCCATCGTCCTCTGTTTCATTGGCATGAAAATGCTCATCTCAAAATGGGTCCATATTGAAACAAAGCTTTCACTCATCATCATCGCCAGCATCATTCTAACCGCCATTTTAATGTCCATCGCCGCTGGGAAAATCGAAGCTCGTCGGCAGGCTGGAAAGTAAGTCATGCACTCCGGCGTGCGGCATGGCATCTATCGCTGGATCATTCCCGATCCAAAACTTGAAGAATGTAACACCTGGTCGAGCACTTTAAGCATCCCAAAGCCGCTTGCCCAATGTCTGTTGAACCGTGGTTTTACGGACCACGTAAGCGCCGCTGCATTCCTGAAGCCACGCCTGGCGCATCTTACCGATCCATTTCTGTTGCCGGGAATGCGGGAGTGTGTTGATCGACTTTGCCTCGCTCGCAGTCGAAAGGAACGGCTCGTTATTTTCGGTGATTATGATGTGGATGGCGTAACTGCCACAGCCATTCTCGCTCAATTTCTGACTGCTTTCGGCTGGGAAATCGCTACTTATCTGCCCCATCGCATCGATGAAGGTTATGGCTTAAGTCGTGACGCAATCGACAAATGCGTTTCAAAGTTCAATCCGTCCGTTTTATTGGCAGTCGATTGCGGTTCTTCTTCTCATCAAATCATCCACCATCTTCAATCGCAAAATATTGATGTGCTGGTGCTGGATCATCATCAAATCGGAACCCCGCAGCCCAGCCCTCGCGCTTTCGTAAACCCGCAACTGGCTTCGGACGACGCAACTGACACCGCCGGGTTGAAACATCTCTGTTCGGCTGGACTCGCCTTCAAACTCGCTCATGCGCTCTTAAAAAGAGGACGCAATGAATTATGGCCCGGGGCTTCCGAGTTTGATCTTAAATCATTCCTCGACCTTGTCGCCCTTGGAACAATTGCGGACATGGTGCCACTCCGGGGAGAAAATCGAATTCTTGTAAAATTCGGCTTGGAGTATTTGCACTGTACTCAACGCCTCGGAATCACCGCCTTGAAGCGCGTTGCGCAAACCGGTGAAAAAGTCCGCGCCCAGGATGTGGCTTTTCAACTCGCGCCTCGTCTGAATGCGGCAGGTCGAATGGAAACCGCGCAGGATGCGCTTGATCTCCTCCTTAGTTCCAGTCCCGAAAAATGTGAACTCCTGGCCACAAACCTCGACCTTCGTAACCGGGAACGCCAGGAGCTTGAGCAAAAAATAGTCGATGAGGTATTGCAATGTGTTCGCGCTCGGTTCGATGCGGATCGCGATTTCTGCATTGTCGAAGGCAATCTTGAATGGCACATCGGCGTGGTCGGAATCGTCGCGTCACGCGTACTTCGGGA
>JBQCGE010000002.1:0-4055 GCA_051955955.1 Verrucomicrobiota bacterium | reverse complement strand
GTCTATGCAGAGCGTGCGCTACGCGCGGGGGCGAAGGGGTACATCATGAAAGAAGCTGGCGGGGAGCTGTTGCTTACAGCTATACGCCGAGTATTGAGTGGGCAGGTTTACCTGAGCGAAGAAATGTCCGTTAAAGTCGTTAATAACCTGTCCGGCAGCAAACCTCGATGTCATTCACCTATTGAAAAGCTGACTGATCGAGAGTTTCAGATTTTGGAGCTGATCGGAAATGGAAAAGGTTGCCGTGATATTGCCGAGGAATTGCACCTAAGTCCAAAAACGGTCGATGTTCATCGCGCCCGCATTAAAGAAAAGCTTGAACTTAAGGATGCCACCGCACTGGTACGTTATGCCGTTCGTTGGGTAGAAACTATCTCCCCTTCGGGATTATAGATCAGCTGAAGTGCCTCCCAGGAGATGGACTGAACGAACATTCGCCGGACGAGTGTTTGAAACTACCCTCTGGCTGAATCGCTGAAGAAGCCCGTAGCTGAATCATTTACTAACTCTAAAGCTTTTACTTAGAAATGTTTTGTACGAATCACGAATTCACCCGGTGCGAAAAAGATGAAATATGATTTCATGCAATCAAAATTGCGTGAGTGCCCTCCAAAAATTGAGCAGAATTCAAATAGCGAAAAATGCCAAAATTGCATCCGAGGTTCAAATCCAGATTGCAAATTCAATTTAACAATCCGGGGCAATAAATGCCCGCCGCCGCCCAGCGTCTTTGCTCAATACGACAACACCCTGAAAGAAACGGGGTATTTGCATTGGGGAATTAACGAATAAGGCATTTCAATGTGCGCAGGTTGGCTCACCAGATCAGAGAAACCAGAACACCCGCCGTTCAAATCCTAATGAATTTTAAGCGGTGGGCTTTTCGAAGCATTCGGTCCCACTGAACACCTTCTTAACCAGAGCAAGATTTGGTAAATCTTCGGCAACTTCGGCGCCGCATGGATCGCGCGGAGGTGCTTTATTCAGAGTGGAAATATGGGAGATGTAGCCTGCCATACAGCCTGCATGCAAAAAGGATGAATATGGAAAGAGACTTTCTTTTATTCTGCGGAACAGCGAGTCGAGCGCTCGGATTACGCATTTCCAACCTGCTCGAAAGACCCCTGGGACGCTGCGTGATTGATCGGTTTCCGGATGGGGAGGTGAATGTGCGACTTGAGGAACCAGTTAGAGGGCGCGATGTGTACCTGGTTCAATCGACATGCCCCCCAGTGGATCAAAATTTGATGGAATTGCTGGCGACTGCAGACGCGTGCCGTCGCTCTGGTGGGGGGCGGATCAAGGCGATTGTTCCTTTTTTCGGCTATAGCCGGGCGGATAAACGGAACGGTCGGCGAGCACCAGTTACCGGGAGCATGGTTGCACGACTCATGGAGAGCGTGGGGATCGACCATTTGTTAACCGTGGACCTTCATGCGCCGCAGATCGAAGGTTTTTTCACAATTCCAGTGGATAGCGTGACGGCAATCCTTTCCCTGTGCAACACGCTGCAAAAAGATCTTTCTGCGGAGGCCGTGATCGTCTCTCCACATGACGGTCGCGTAAAAATGGCGAGTGAATTTGCTCGAATTCTGAGGCGCCCACTGGTTCTGCTGCACAAGGAAAGACTCAATGGTTCTGCGGCCCGCATAACCCACGTAGTGGGGGACGTACAGGATCGCCCTTGTGTGATTATCGACGATATGATCTCGACGGGGAACACCATTGCCCAGGCGGTAGAGGCATTGCTCAAGGAAGGTGCACAACCGAGCATCCGCGTTGCGGCGACCCATGGTCTATTCGTCAACACCGCGCGCGAGCGGCTGACGGGCTGTGGCATCAGGCAATTTATTGTATCCGATTCCATTCCAACAAACGAGCACCATTGGCGGGAGTTGGGGGTGATATCGCTAGCGCCGATATTGGCAGGTGCGGTGTATCGGCTGCAATCTGGTGAATCGCTTGGCGATTTATACAAACACGTTATCCATGGAGGAATGGAGAGGATTTTAACGTCATGAGAATGAGAAGCGATGCCTGGTGATCCTTACCCTCTCGGAACCGCACGACCAGGAACTTAGACTTGCATCTGTTCAACCGGGGTGGGTTGAACAATTCCAAAGGAGGAAGATATGCCGTTGTATGAGTACATCTGTAATAAGTGTCACAAAAAATTTGGCGAAGTACTGACGATCAAGGAGCACGAATCCAAAGCGATTAAATGTCCGCGGTGTAATGGGGACGATCTTGAAAAAGTGATTGAACCATTCTTTGCCAGAACAGCCAGTAAGACTGGTTAGAACTTAACCAGCAGAAGAGGTCGATTGAAACAGAGTCGCCCTCTAAATCTGAGTTCCATAAAGCCGGTTCAATACCCCAGCAAGAAATCTGTCTCCCCGGCAACTGTCAGAGAGTTTCCAACCCATAATTGGGCTTATATTTGTAACCTGAAAAGCAACTTCAAAATGAAAGAACAGTTATGATCGCCTCGCCTCCGGAAGTTTGCCCAACCCGCCAAGGAGCCCCCCGGCTCCTTCGCAATCATTCTGCAGAATTCATCAAGTGGTTTTCTGAAATCCGTATCGAGGATGTTTCCCTGGTGGGCGGCAAGACAGCGTCCCTGGGAGAAATGTTTCGCGAACTTTCTCCTAAGGGAGTTCGAATTCCAGATGGTTTTGCAATTACGGCTGAGGCTTACCGGCATTTTTTGCGTGAAGCTCAACTTGAGCAGGAGATTTGCAATCAACTTGCGAAGCTGGATACGCGAAATATCGAAAACCTGCGCCTGCGTGGGAGTGCAATTCGGCAGGCAATACTTGGGGCGACTTTACCAGCCAGTCTCGAAAAGGAAATTCTGGAGGCCTATCAAACTTTAGGAGGGGAGATGGATCCCGTGGATGTCGCTGTGCGCAGCAGCGCCACGGCGGAAGACCTGCCAGGTGCGAGCTTTGCCGGGCAGCAGGAAACTTACCTGAATGTCCAAGGGTATTCTGCTTTGTTGGATTGTTGCAAACGATGTTTTGCCTCTCTCTTCACAGATCGAGCAATCAGCTATCGCGTGGATAAGGGTTTCGATCATTTTAAAGTGGCCCTGAGCATCGGCGTGCAGCGGATGGTACGTTCGGATCTCGCTGCCTCCGGGGTCATGTTTACGATCGATACGGAGACTGGGTTTCGTGAGGCGGTGCTGATCAACGCCGCGTATGGACTGGGGGAAAATGTCGTTCAAGGATCGGTCAATCCGGACGAATACTACGTTTTTAAGCCCACACTCAAGACGGGGTATCGTCCCATCATCCACAAAGTTGTTGGCTCAAAAGAATTCAAGCTCATTTACGATATTGGCGGTGGAAAAATGGTGAAGAATGTCCCGGTTGCGCCGGCGGAGCGCGCGAGGTTTGCTATTTCGGAAGAAGACATTCTCCAGCTCGGGAAATGGGCGTGCATTATTGAGGATTACTATTCAACAAAGAAGGGACTTTTCACGCCCATGGATATTGAATGGGCGAAAGACGGCCAGACGGGTGAGCTTTACATCGTGCAGGCGCGTCCTGAAACGGTGCAATCGCAGCGCAAGGGCGATGTGATGGAGCTCTATCATTTAAGGCAGCGTGGCCCCGTTCTCGTATCCGGGCGAAGCGTCGGTGAAAAGATCGCCACAGGACCCGTTCGAGTCATCAGCAGCGTGCACTTTCTCAATGAATTCAAAGATGGTGAAATCCTTGTAACTGATAAAACGGATCCTGATTGGGAGCCCATTATGAAGAAAGCTGCCGCGATCGTCACCAACCGCGGTGGTCGCACTTGCCATGCCGCAATCGTCAGTCGCGAACTCGGCGTTCCAGCCATTGTGGGGACTGAGGAAGGAACAAACCTATTGGCAAACGGGCAGGTCGTTACCGTCTCGTGCGCGGAAGGCGATATAGGTTTTGTCTACGAAGGCAAGCTGCCCTATGAGGTTGAAAGAATGGAACTGGCCACACTAGTAAGGCCCAAAACCAAGGTGATGATGAACATTGGAAATCCAGAGGAAGCGCTCTCGCTTTCCATGATTC
>JBQCGE010000001.1:0-5134 GCA_051955955.1 Verrucomicrobiota bacterium | reverse complement strand
ATCCGCCGAAGAACTGCGCCAACGAAGCCTGGCAGCACTCGCGAACCGCCCTGCGCAATCAAAGCCGAAACACGAAGCGGCGAAACCACCGACCGTCTATGAGCTGCCACCCGGAGCTAAAGTTTTAACGCCCAAACCGGTTGAGTCACTCGCAGAAGCTTCTCCCAGTCCGATCATCGACTCTCCGATTGAACTTACTGCGGGAGCCGTATCAGCCTCAACCTCCACAACGCAGCCGGTGACACAATTGAGGTCGCCCGTTACAACTCAAAAAGCCGCGGCTGTTGTTTCGAGTCAGTCTGCAGCAATCATTCCGGATGGGAAAAAAGGGTTGGAACCAAAAGATCACGTAAAAACAAATTCTCAACAGACCGTCGCGATAGCTCGCTTTAAAGAAAGTGCAAAGCCTCTCGACCCGCATGGTTCGAAAAGTTCCGTGGTCGGAATGGCAGCGAAGGCCAAGACCAGACCCGAAACCCCGAAGACTTCACCTAACCGGAGTTTCTCCCCGACAACTCAACGGAACCATCCAGACGTCGAAAATTCGAGTTCCGGTTTAATTTGGATTTATTGCCTTGGAGCAGCTGGCGGTTTGATTGCGCTCGCCATAGGTATTTTCCTCCTGCAGCGCCGAGCCCACCTGCGCGGCAGCATTATTTCCGAAAGCTACTCGATCCGTTAGATCAAGCCTCGTCGAACTTTCGTTTCAGTAACGCCTCAATTTCGTTGAGTGCATCAGCGGCGTCCTGGCCAGTCGCTTTAACCCGTAATTTGCTGCCTGGGCCTGCAGCCAGCATCATCAAACCCATAATGCTTTTGCCATTTACCACTTCGCCATCTTTCTCCACGTAAATGTCGGATTGAAAACGGTTTGCCACCTTCACAAACATTGCGGCGGGACGTGCGTGCACGCCGAGTTTGTTGATGATTACCATGTCCCGAATCATCTCTTTATCCTGTGCTTTACGCGATGCGCTCATCAATTTAAGGCAATATTTGCGCCGGGAATGGAATTCCGGGTCAACTAAATTCTGCTGGAATCCGCCATTTTTGCAATTAATCGGTCATTCAGCTCCTTCGCGGGGTTGTAACCGCTGGCCTTGAGCTTTGTTTGGAATGCGGCCACCTCAATCAATCTCGCCAGATCCCGACCGGGGCGCACGGGAATAATAATCTCCGGAATATCCACTCCAAGAATCTTCAAATACTGATCTTCCATCCCGAGGCGGTCCACGTCGCTCACTTCCTCCCAGCTTTTCAGGGTGACAACCAGGTCCACTTTCTTTTCCCGCCGAATGCTCTTTACCCCGAACATCGCCGCCACATTTACGATTCCAATGCCCCGCACTTCCATATGGTTACGGGTAATTTCCGCGCTCGTCCCAATTACCTCCCGCCCATCCACCAGTGTAACTTTTGTGACATCATCTGAAACCAGGCTGTAGCCCCGCTCAATTAAGGCCAGGACACTCTCGCTTTTCCCGATGCCGCTCTCGCCTCTAATAATCCCACCCCCGCCCAAAATATCGACCATGCTCCCCATTTCACTCCCGTGCGGCGCGAACATCATTTCCAAGGCCAGTGTGGCCAGGTTGATGAACTTCATCGTGATCTGCGGTGTATTGAAAATTGGGACATCGCGGGATTCCGCCTCGTGAAGGAATTGCCGGTCCGGATAAAATCCCCGGCAGAAAACGAAGCAGGGAATTTTATGTGAGAAAAGCAGATCATAACGCCTCTCCCGCTCCCCTGATGGAAGTGATTTAAGAAAGTGCGACTCAGCATTCCCAATCACCTGCACTCGTTTGCTCGCGAAATAGCGGGTGAACCCAGCCAGTGCAAGACCGGGTCGATTTACAGTCGGCTCACGAATGATTCGGGAAAGCCCATTCGCGCCGGCAACAAGCTTCAGTTCCAGTGAGCTGGCGTGCTCGGTATAAAACCGCTCCACGGTAACGACGTCGCGCTGCATGCCTTCATGTTAGGCGACTCATTGCACAAAGCGAGCACGGACATAAAAAAGCGCCCGATAAAAGGCGCTTCGAAGTTCTTGAACTTTTCTTTATAGTTTCTTTTCGTCCTCAGTTTTTTTCGGGACAACTTTGCCATCCTTGTTTACCTGCACCGTGTGTTTGCTCCCATTCTCCTCGTAAGTGACCTCATATAAAACGGCTGAATCCTCCAGCTTCGGATTGATCGATTCGATGGTGCCCGCGCCCGCCAATTTTTTCGCGGCGGATTGGACGGGCACAGGAACATCACTCAAAGTTACTTTTTGAACGGGTCGCGACTCGTTCTCCGACTTTGCGCTTTCAATCGAATCCTGCTTGCCCTGCTCGCTGGTAGCGCTGGTTCCGGCATTGTCATTGGCTGTACTGCCACTGGCGCTCAAAGCTGCCGAGGAGGGAATTGGCTTAACATTGACCTGAGGCCCGGTAACATCAATGGTCCGGACTGGTTCATGCTCCTTCGATGGGAGTGGCGCGGGCAAAGGTGCGTCAGCCAATTTCGCATCGCTGCGCCCCACCGGATAAACCATTGTGCCATCGGTTGAGACGAGCAATTGTACCGGCGAGCCGTTTGTTTGATAATCCACGGCATATACCGTCTGGTCGCCTACGAGCTTCGTGTTGATCTCGTCGATGCGAACGTTATCGGTCTGTCGGCGAATGGTGTCCTGGACTGCCTGAGGCAAATCTCCAATTGCGATGAGCGGGCTTTTGTTTTCCGAGCCGAGTTCGAAACTGGGGGCAACATCGTGGTCAATGCGGACCAAATCGCCTTCCTTGTTCACCAGCATTCGATCACGTCGGCCGTCGTTATAGTAAACAACGTTATAAACCGTTTTTCCGTAACGATCCGTTCCAAGCGTCACTTCCCGAACGTTGCTCGCGGTTGCGTAAGCCATTACCGCATTCTTGATCGCAACAGGGAGTGAACTGAACTCCATGCCGTGGTTTTCATCGTCGCTGGGTGTCTGCTTGCCCACTGCAACCACAGGCACCGTCCGGCTATCGTAAATCACGGTTCCCTTGGAATTAATTTCCAACTGGGCGAATCGGTCGCGGGTCCGTAAACCGACGACATAAGCATCTCCATCGGCTCGTTGCTCTTTGTTGATGAACCGAATATCCGCGTTTGGTGCCTGCGCTTTCAAAGTTTCCTGAACCTCATCAGGCAAGTCATCCAACTGCAATGCCGTGGGGCGATTAGTGCTGGTATTCGTTGCCGGGGCCGGAGCATTCGTTGCGCTGCCAGTCACACCGGCTGGGGAGTTCCCGACGGCGTTCATTGGCGTGCGATTCAGCACTCGTCCATTAGCGGCCATGGTCAAACGCATAGGACGACCGTTCTGATCGTAACTGACTGAATATAGTAAACCGTTCGGTGTTTGTTGTTGGCTAACTCCGGT
Source organism: Verrucomicrobiota bacterium (assembly GCA_051955955.1). Lineage (GTDB taxonomy): Bacteria > Verrucomicrobiota > Verrucomicrobiia > Limisphaerales > SXQI01 > DASVNK01. The sequence goes on along the minus strand of JBQCGE010000001.1, from coordinate 1,722 downwards.
AATCCGACCGTTTGCGGTCGCCGTGCGGATTGCCGTTTGCAAATTCGCGGGCAACGTGTCCAACACAACAGCTGCTCCAGGCATCGTGGCCGCAGGCGGTGTAAACGCGGAAGTGGCTGAACCTCCCGTGACCGGCGCGGACGCCAGCAACGTCCCATTTGCGGCAAACCGGAACTCAGTCGGCACACCGTTTTGCAAAGCAGTAACCCTGTAAACACTTCCATTTGCCAGGTCATCCCGGCTGATGGTTTGTATCTGTGTTCCCGAACCTACCTGGGAAAGAATGCTCTGCTGCAAATTCGCAGGTAAGGTCGTCAACGGCAATCCCGCTCCCGCGGTGCTCACGGAACCGACCCCTGCCGTATTTCCCGCTACACCGGCCACGGCTGGGCTCCCCGTCACAGGTGCGGATGAAATCACGCGACCATTTGCAGCGATCTGGAGCTGCATGGGAGTGCCGTTTTGGGTTACCGTTGCTGTGTAAACGACTCCGTTTTGTGTGGTTTGCTGACTCACGGTTCCCAGGCTGCCGTTCGCTGCATACGGCTGCAGGGAAGTTTGAACTACGGACGGCAAGTTGCCGAAATTGACTGCTGGCCCAGTGGCGGTTGCCGCTCCTTGAAGAGTGGCATTCGCTCCGGCTGATCCGACCTGGCCTGGTGAGGCGATTCCTCCGTTATTCAGCGCGCCGCCAATGTTATTCTGGGGATTCACCAGAGTGCTCGCGGCGCCAGCCGGTGGTGTCGCTGATGGTGTCGTAATACTTGCGCCCCCCACGGTGTTCAAATTACCGACTCGAGGAGATCCGGGAGTGGTCGTCGTGGTCGCGCGGCCCAGCGTCGAACCGGAGGAAGCTCCGGAACGGGCTCCGCCGGAAACAGTTCCCGCGGCAGTTCCTCCCCCTGCTGCCCCAGCGGCACCGGCAGCTGCGCCTCCACCCGCGCCCCCTCCTCCAGCACTCTGTGCTTGAATCATTAATGAACCGGAAAGTAACCCCGTTAAGACCAGACTGGTTCTCGCCAAACTCTTTTTCATATAATTCAATCAACCACCGTGCCCCTGTCATGCCAAGACAGGCTTTGCCTGATTGAAAGCTCATTAACGGGCGGAAGGCTTTGAGGGTGAGCGCTTATGTAACTCGCTCCCGTTCGTTATCTGTCCTTTTCCAAATGGCCAAATTTCCTTTGCAGCCACTGCAACACTTCACGCTGATCGGAAACGGTCGCTCTTCGCACGAGGGCTAATAAGGTCAGGAGGTCTGGCTTGGGAGGCGCAGCGTTTTGCAATCCCTCATTGCAGTTGGTGCAAACCGCTCTCAAGTTTTGTGGCGAGTCGTCGCCCCCTTTCGACTTATCGATAATGTGTCCCATCGTAAGCCGAACCGTTCTATTCACGTTGTATGGATCAGGATCCCCTGCGGCGAGACCGCACATCTGGCAGGTATATCCATTCCGCTCGAGCACATAAGCTCGAGTTTCTTTTGAAATATTTCTCGCAAATACAGGGTCACGCTTGGTTGTTTCCAACAAATATTCTCCGGGCTTTAAGTTCGCCCGGTCCTTATGAGAGAGAATTCGGTAGCCTTCCTCGTTTCGAAGTTCCCGGAGCCGTCGAGCCCATTCCGAGGCGCCCCCGGATGCTTCAGAAATTTCCTTTGAAGTGATAACGCGCCCGATATTGGCTAACAAAAACTCAAGTATTCTTTTTTTTGACCCTTTTCGT